>DASSUE010000356.1:0-4610 GCA_035707305.1 Gemmatimonadales bacterium | reverse complement strand
CATCGCGGCTTCGGCGGTGATCCGCTCCTGGCCCAGATCCTTCTCGTACGCCGCCCGATAGGTGAGCAGCCGAGCGGCCGTCAGGTGGGTTGCCATCCGCGCGAGCTTCTGCTGCACCAGCTGGAACTCCGCCAACGGCTTACCGAACTGCCGTCGTTCCTTGACGTGGGCGAGCGCTTCCAAGAGGGCGCGGGCGGCCATGCCGCACGCCGCGGCGGCGACTGTGGGCCGCAATCGATCGAGCGCCGCGAGACCGACGCCGTAGCCCCGGCCTTCGCTGCCAAGCAGCGCATCGGCGGGTACCCGGCAGCCCTCGAATTTGATCTCGCCCAACGGGTGCGGCGCACTCAGAACCTGAGCTCCCTCGAACCGCAGTCCGGGCGCGTCAGCCGGGACCAGAAAGCAACTGATCCCCTTCGAGCCCTTGGACCGATCCGTGGAAGCGAACACGACGTAGAGGTCCGCGATGCCGGCGTTGGAGATCAGCGTCTTGGTACCATCGAGGACGTAGGCAGACCCGTCGCGCCGCGCGGTGGTGGCGATACCGGCGACGTCAGAGCCGGCTCCCGGCTCGGTCATCGCAAACGCGGTCATCACCCTTCCCTGAGCGATCGGTGCGAGCCACCGATCCTTCTGCGCTTGCGACCCGGCCACGAGAATGGGCGTCGTACCCAGCCCCTGCAGCGCAAATACCGCGTCAGCGAGTGGAGACGCTTCTCCCAGCGCCTCTCGCATCAGGCAGCACCCGCGAAGGTCGAGATCGAGAATCGGCGCAAGCCAGCCGCCCGCGGCGAGAAGCCCCAGCAGCGACCGCGCCTCGCTCCGGGCCGCGGCGTCGTCGGTCGGTTCAGCGCGCTTGACGATTGCCCCCATCGCGAAGGCCGTTGCCTGCTCGGCGAGGGACGTATGGTGCGGCTCGAGGAATGCGCGGATGAGTCGCGTGTCCGGCATTTGTCTACTCGAACTTGGGGTCGCGCTTGGCGCGGAACGCGTCATAGGCTTCGCGGAAATTCGGGTGCTGCATGCACTCGGCCTGGACCCGCGCCTCCGACTCGATCGCCGACACCAGGTCCATCGACGCCTCCTGGTTGAGTGCCTGCTTGGTGACGCCGTGAGCCATCGAGGGTCCACGGGCGAGGCGGCACGCGACCTCAGTGGCTTCCGGCATCAGTCGCTCAGCAGGCACCACTCGGTTGTAGAGTCCGATTTCGGCGGCGCGTTCGGCGGTGATGAAGTCGCCCAGCAGGAGGAGCTCGCTTGCATGCGCCATTCCCACGATCCGGGGCAACAGCCACACGGCCCCCATGTCGGCACCGGTCAGTCCCACCCGCGAGAAGAGGAACGCGATCTTGGCGCTCTCCGCAGCGATCCGAATGTCGCTCGCGGCCGCGATTACCGCACCCGCGCCTGCGACGCTTCCGTTGAGCGCCGCCACGACCGGGCGACGGCATTGACGAATGGAAAGGATGAGATCGCCGGTGAGCCGGGTGAACTCGAGCAGCCCCTCGGCGTCCCGCGAGAGCAGCGCGCCGATGATGTCCTCGACGTCCCCGCCGGTGCAGAATGCCCGCCCCGCGCCGGTGATGATGATGGCGCGAACGCCGGGCTCGGTGTCCAGTGCTCTGAAGGTGTCCCTCAGCTCGGTGTACACCTCGAACGTGAGGGCGTTGAGCCGCTCGGGGCGGTTGAGCGTGATGGTGGCGACTGCGCTCGCCCGGTCGAGGCGGTAGAGGAATGACCTGGGATTGACCGCCATCGAGAGCTCCCGCTAAGGCCACGTTCCAAGGTCACCACGGAAACACGGAAGCCACGGAAACTGAACTAAAGTTTCTTCCGTGTTCTTCCGTGCCTTCCGTGCTTCCGTGGTGAAAAGGTGAAGCAGACCGCCTAGCCGACCACCGCAGTTGCTTCGATCTCGACCAGCGCCCGCGGATCAACCAGGGACGTCACTTCCACCAGCGCCATGGCGGGGAAGTGCGTACCCATCCGGCGGCGGTACGCTTCTCCCAGCGGCTTGAGGCTGGCGCGATACTGGGCGATGTCGGTCACGTAAATGGTAAGACGGCCGAGGTCGTTCGGCGCGCCACCGGCCTGGCGCAACACCGCCAGTACGTTGCCCAGTGCCCGGTCGAACTGGGCCACGAAATCGGCGGCTGCCACCTGGCCCGAGCTATCGCGCGCCGTCTGCCCCGCGATGAACAGCGGTCTGCCGCCCGCTCGGGCGAACATCCCGTTATTCCACCCCCGCGGAGCGCCCAGCTCCTCCGGATTCACGATCGCGAACCGGCCGCTCATGGGGTCTGTCCCGTCCAGGACCAGCGCTTCGCCATTCGGCGGCTGAGCGGCCGCGAGCGCGACGAGGGACATCACCGCCGCGGCGACCTCATCCGCCGCAATCAGACGGCTCTGTCCCGCGGAGGCGAGCGCCGCCGCAAGGGCTTCGTCCCGAGTGCGACCGGTCTTGGCCACGATCCGGCCGACGGTCTCAACGGTCATCTCCGTATCGACGAATCCGGGGCACACCGCGTTCACCGTGACCCCGGTGCCCGCCACTTCGGCCGCCGCGGCCCGGCTCAGCCCGAGCATGGCATGCTTCGCCGCGGAGTAGGCCGCGAGGTACTTGGCGCCGCCCAACGCGGCGGTGGATGCGACGTTGACCACCCGCCCCCACTTCCGCTCCAGCATGCCGGGCAGAAATGCCCGAGTGCAGAGGAACGCGCCGGTCGCGTTGACCGCCATCAGGCGATTCCATTCGTCGAGCGAGGTTCGCGTCAGCGGCATCGATGCGGCAGCACCCGCGTTGTTGACCAGCACCGAGACCGGTCCCAGAGCATCGGCTTTGCCGGCCAGGGCGCTGACGCTCGCTTCATCGATAACGTCGCACACGATTGCCGAAGCGCGGTGGCCCCTCGCCGTGAGCTCCGCTGCCTCCCGGTCGATCTGGTCTCGGCTGCGGGCCGCGACTACGACGATGAACCCCGCGTCGGCCAACGCGCGAGCAGTGGCAGCTCCGATGCCTCGCCCTGCGCCGGTCACGACCGCTACCGGGTCGGCCGGACGGCTCATCCTACCCGTCCCGGTTGGTCGGCGAGCTCTGTCTGGACCGCCTCGTCCAGGATCGCGCCCAGCAGCTCGATCGTCGCGCGGCCTTCTTCCACCGTTGCGTGCGCGGGAAACCCGAAGTAGGCCCGAGCGCCGCCGGCCTCCTCGAAGCTCTCTTTGCCGTCCTGTATGGCTCGCGACAGCGACGCCGGATTGGGTGCCAGGTTAGTCCGGATCGCCTCGCGCACCAGGTCGGGACGCTCCGCCAGCACGATCGAGGTCTCGAATTGTCCGGCATGGCAGGCGCCGCTCTTGAACTCGTCACTCAAGCGCAGCGCCCACGGCTTGGATGCGAGGTTGGGAAACGCTACCGCCAGCCCCAGGTCCCGACGAATCGCCTTTACCGCTGCCTCGAGCGAAGCGAGGTGTCCCGGATCCAGGTGCGCGTTCGCGAGGGCCAGCATCCCGAACCCGTGTCGGGTGAGCCCGGCGCCGATGTCCAGCACCGTGGCGGTGACGGTCTCCGGGCGGAGCGAGAGGGTTCCGGGAAATCCTTGGGCGAACGGTGCGGCCGTGTAGGTGAGTGGTGGAAGCAACACGACGCTGGTGCCGCGGGCGGCCAGCCGATTCGCGCCCGAGCGCGCCATCGCCTGGGCGATGATGACGTCGGTGTCCAGCGGAAGATGGGGTCCGTGGGCCTCGATGGCGCCCACCGGCAGAATCGCGATGGACCCTGGCCCGGCGGCGTCCCGCGCATCCTCCCACGTCATTGCGGCGAGCGGCAGCACCGTTGTCGTGTCCTCCTTATGGAGCCACGGAGAAGGCGCGCAGAAGAACTCACAATCTATTTCTCCGGGTCCGCTTCGTGTTCTTCGTGCCTCCGTGGCACCCTCCTCGTCCACGAAACCAGCGTCCGTCCATCGTTTCCGCAGCGTTCCGAGATCGTTACACCCGCGGGGATCGAGTCCCGGTCCTCGGCCGGCGCCAGCCAGCGTCCAAGCCATAGCCGTTCCGCCCAGAGGACGTGGACCAGTTCGCCCACCGGTTGACCGCGTAGAGAAACCCCACGTCTTCGATATCCATGGCCGTCCGGTTATCGTCTCTTCACCGCGGAGGCTCGAAGAGCACGGAGACACGAAGAAAACAAACAGGATGTTCTCCGTGCGTTCTCCGTGGCCTCCGTGTTTCCGTGGTGAACGGTACGTCGTAAACGGCCCGGACTATCCCATGACCGACCAGCCCGCGCACCTCAACATCGCCGACTTCTTCCTCGATGCCCGGGTGCGGGAAGGCCGGGGAGGCCGGACCGCGCTCGTCACCGATGCCGGACAGTTGAGATACCGCGAGGTTCAGGCGCTGGCCAACCGGTATGCCAACGTGCTCAGTGCGGCAGGAGTGGCTCCGGAGCAGCGCGTCATCATCGCTCTGCCCGACGGGCCCGACTACGTCGGTGCACTGTTCGGCATCCTGAAGGTCGGCGCCGTGGTGGTGATGGTCAACCCGGAGCTCAAGCCCGACGCGATCGAGTACTTCTTCGAGTACAGCCGCGCCGTAGTAGCCCTCGTCTC
>DASSUE010000355.1:0-2599 GCA_035707305.1 Gemmatimonadales bacterium | reverse complement strand
CGACGGGACCGCATGCGGCGCGGACTGCGTTTGCACTGTTGGAGCACTTCGGCGAGTTTCCTCCGGTTCACCGCCCGTTTGGAGGCTTGCAGTGACGGTTCTGGTTTTGCCCCCCACCCCGGCCGCATTCGCCAAGGCGACTTGGGATGATATCGCCCCCTACTACGACGAGCTGGCCGACCGACCCCTTTCCTCCGAGACAACAGATTCCTGGCTCCAGGCCTGGTCCACCCTCGAGGAACTGCTCACTGAGGCGGCCGCGCTCGCGATGATCGCCTACACCAGTGACACCTCCAATGCCGAGCGGGCGGCGGATCATCTCCGCTTCTCGACCGAAATCCTGCCCCAGGCGGAGGAGCGGAGCGTGGGCCTCGCGCGCCGGCTGCTCGACTCCGGGTTCACCCGGCCGGACATGGAAACAACCATCCGGCGCTTCCGCACCGCGAGCGCCATCTTCCGCGAAGCCAACGTGCCGATCTTCGCCGAAGTCGAGGAGCACTCGGCCACCTACCAGCGCATCACCGGCTCGATGACCGCGCGGTGGGAGGGGGTCGAACTGCCGTTGCCTCAGCTGCAGCCCTTTCTCAAGAGTCGTGATCGCTCGGTGCGGGAGCGCGCCTGGCTGGCAGCCACCGAACCGTACATCGTGCAGCGGGACACGCTCTCCGCCCTGTTCAACACCATGTTCGCACTGCGCCAGCGGGCTGCCGCCAACGCCGGCTTCGCCGATTTCCGCGACTACAGCTTCCCTTCGAAGTTCCGTTTCGACTACACCCCGGCCGACTGCGGGCGTTTCCACGACGCGGTAGAGGCGGCCGTGGTCCCCGCGGTCGAACGGCTCTATACCGAGCGGCGCCAGCGGTTGGCGCTCGATTCGCTGCGCCCGTGGGATCTCCAGGTCGAACCCGAGCGTCCCGAGCCGTTGCGCCCGTTCGAAACGGAGGCTGAGCTCGTGGCACGGGGCAAGGCCGCGTTCGAGCGCGTCTCACCGGAGCTGGGAGCGGAGTTTCAACGGATGATCGACGAGCGGCTGCTCGATCTGGAGAGCCGCAAGGGCAAGGCACCCGGTGGGTATTGCGAGACACTCCACTACCGAGGGCGGCCCTTCATTTTCATGAACGCGGTGGGACTGGTGGACGACGTCAACACGCTTCTCCACGAGGCCGGGCATGCCTTCCACGCCTTTGCATCGCATGCCCAACCGCTCATCTGGCAGCGACACCCCGGCTCGGAGGCGGCCGAATTGGCCTCGATGTCAATGGAGCTGCTCGCAGCGCCGCACCTGGACGGCCCGAACGGGTTCTACGCCGCAGACGAGGCGCAGACCGCCGAGATCGAGCATCTGGAAGACGTGCTCGTTGCGCTGCCGCACATCGCGTCGGTGGACGCGTTTCAGCACTGGGTCTACACCAGCGGCGAGGGCCACGACGGCGCAGCCCGGGACGCCGCGTGGCTCCGGATCCGCGCGCGGTTCGAGCGGGGCGTGGACTGGAGCGGGCTGGACCGGGAGCGGATCGCGCGGTGGTATCGACAGCTCCACATCTTTCTCTATCCGTTCTACTACATCGAATACGGCCTGGCGCAACTGGGCGCGCTCCAGGTGTGGCGCAACAGCATCCGCGATCCCTCGGCTGCGGTGCAGCGGTATCGGCAGGCGCTCGCGCTCGGCGCCACCACGTCGTTGCCCGCGATGTATGCGACCGCGGGCGCCACGCTCACGTTCGACGCCGCGACGATGCGCTCCCTGGTCGCGGCGGTGGAAGAGCGGCTCGCGACGCTTCGGGCGGGGCTTCCCGAGCGGGCCTGACCGGGCAAGATTCCCCACCGTCGCCGGCCGAGCATTCGGTACGGCCGCTTGCCCCCGCGTGGAGACTATGGATGGCCAAAGAAGAAGGAATTGAGATGGAAGGCGTCGTGACCGAGGTGCTGCCCGACCGGAACTACCGGGTCATGCTCGAAAACGGTCACGAGATTCTGGCCTACGCGGCGGGGAAAATGAGCAAGTTCAAGATCCGGGTGCTCGAGGGTGACCGGGTGACTGTCGTGCTCTCGCCGTACGATCTTACGCGGGGGCGGGTGATCTACCGGCACAAGTAACTCGGCTCCGCCCGGCGCAAAAACAAACGGGCCGCTCCTCGGAGCGGCCCGTTTGGCGTTGGATCCGACCCTTACTTCGCCTTGGTCACATTCTCGGCAGCGGGGCCCTTCGCACCCTGCACGATGTCGAACTCGACTCTCTCGCCCTCGGTGAGGCTGCGAAAGCCGTCCATCTTGATGGCGGTGTGGTGGACGAAGCAGTCCTTGTCGCCATTCTCCGGGGTGATGAAACCGAACCCCTTCGCGTCGTTGAACCACTTCACCGTGCCAGTGGTGCGAGCCATTGGTGCTACTCCTGTTGGTTTGACTGCGTCGGCAACCGGAATGTACCGGCTCCCGAGATTTTGTGAACACGGGCCTGTCCCGAGTCACAAAATGCGAAAAAGACTTGGACGAACTCGCGCCCAAGTCTTCCATGGACATTGCCGAGAATCTGGAAGCTGTACAGCCGAGATCGAATCGCGCCATGAATATGCACAGCCGGTCCGTTTCGTCAAGGGGG
>DASSUE010000354.1:0-2022 GCA_035707305.1 Gemmatimonadales bacterium | reverse complement strand
TAGTGCGCGGGCACCACGGACAGGTCCACGTGCACGATGACCAGGTCGACCGCCTCGAAGCGGTCGGTCCCGAACATGGAACGCACCTCGTGCCCGTCGTTCCGCCAGTACTCAGCGAGATGCGTAATGGCATAGCGGGACAGGTCGCGCCCGCGGTCCCGCTTGTGCCACAGAATGCCGATGCGGCGGCGGGTCATACAGTGTCCCGCCGGCGCAAGGTATAGAGTGGGTGCTGCGCGGCCAGTGTGTAGTCGCAGCCGTGCGCGATGTCTTCGATGTCGAACCACGGCGCGAGCAGTCGTTCGAAGCGCTCCCGCGCGAGATACCAGAAGTCGATCCGGTTGAAGCGCAGCAACTGGTGATAGCCGGTGAACTCTTCGGTTCGGATCACGCCCTGCGCATACAATCGCTCCAGGCGCGCGTGGCAATCCGCGAAGTTGAGGTGGAGCGAACCCGGCTCGAGCCACAGCATGTCCAGATCGGTTCGGGTTGCCGTGAAGACCGGCTCGCCTCCACCGGCGGACCGATACGCGCGAAACACAGCCGCCGGGTCGGGGAACCGGGGAGGCGCCGCGAGGTGGACCCGCAGCAGCGCGAGCCCGCCAGGCGCGAGCATGTCGTAGACCGTCGCGAGGAGCGGACCGTGACGATCTGGCGGGAGCATGTTGATCGAGCCGTCGCCCATGACGATTGACAACGGCTGGTTGAGCCGTGCGCTTAGCCAGTCGGAGCACACGAAGCGTTCTTCGCCGTTGGGTACTCCGACCAGCGAGGTGAGTGTGGTGAATACCATCTCATCCCGGTCGATGCACACGAGCGGCTGGTTCGCCGCGGCGGCGAGGGAGCGGAGCTCCGGGGTCGACCCGAGTAATCCCCAGGCGCACTGCCGCGGAGCCTGCGCGAGCACCGCCGCATAATGTGCGACTTCGGCCCTCGAGGGCCGCGCCGGCGGCCGGAAGAGGTGCCAGTTCCGGGCGCGCTCCTCGTTCCACTCATGTGTCATTACCACCCCAAGTGCCAGAACCGCGCCACGTCTGAACCGTCCTGGACGCCGGTGCCACAACACGTTGGCGTCGCGGCTCCGGTCGGCGTTGCGGGGATGCCACGCCGCTTCCAGCCGCCGATCGCGTAAAAACCGTCCCAATCCCTTCTCCTTTGGGTCCTAGCTTGGCGCCGCGTCCGGCCTGGCGGCCGGCCGCCTCACCCAAGGAGGAGTCCATGACTGGCAGCCGCATCCTACCGGGCCTTGCCGCCCTCACCCTTTTCACTGCCTGCCGCGACACCACACCGCCCACGGGGCCCGGCGAGTCCGCCTCTGCACTGCACCGGGTCGCCGCTCCGGCGGCCGATCGTGCGCGCTTCGAGCGGCTGGCGCGTCGAATGGCGCGAGCGCTCGCCGATCCCGCGTTCCGGGCGCGGGTCAAGGCCGACTTGGACCGGTCCCCCGTTACCGAGCACAAGCTGCACTTCCAGCGGTTTCTCACCGCCGGGAGCAGTCCGGCGCTGGCTGAGGTCGCCCGTCTCAATGGTGAATCGGACCACGCCGTGAGAGCGGAGGTCCTGGAAGCGGCCGCGCTGGAGCTCTATCTGCCGGTACCGGAGCACCGGGCTCGATGGACGGGCGGCGCCAACGTGCTGGTGGCAACGGCCATCCACGACGGCGAGGCGCCGGTTGCCTACGATGTCCAGGGGCGCCTGATCCGCCTCAGCGCCGACGCGCCGCCCCACACGCCCGTCATCGCCCTCGTACCGGCGGAGACCAATTTCGACGCTACATCCCCCTCGCGGGTGCGCGAGGGAGCGGTGGTCTGTCCGTATGGCGGGAGCGTTAGCGCGCAGTGCGGAGGGGGTGGGGGCGGAGGCGGCACCTCGCCGGGACTCTGGATGACGTACTCGTCGTTCACCCAAACATTTGAAGGTTGGTTGAAGGGCTCGCCCGAATTTGAGATCCACATTCTCGGGCAGGCCGGTGCCACCGATTCGCTTACCAGCTACCAGTGTGCCGGAGAGCACGCCGGCGGG
>DASSUE010000353.1:0-5059 GCA_035707305.1 Gemmatimonadales bacterium | reverse complement strand
GGGCGTGTCCCTGGCCGATCTGATCAACGAGGGCAACCTCGGCCTCATCCGGGCGGCGCACAAGTTCGACGAGACCAAGGGCATCAAGTTCATCTCCTACGCGGTGTGGTGGATCCGGCAGGCGATCCTCCAGGCCCTGGCGGAGCAGAGCCGCATCGTGCGGGTTCCGCTCAACCGTGCGGGCACCCTGCATCGGATCGGGAAACGTTCCTCCGCGCTGCTGCAGGAATTGGGTCGCGAGCCCACGCCGTCCGAGATCGCCGAGGGCATGGACATCTCGATGGAGGAGGTCCAGAAGACCCTGTCCATCTCGCAGAATCACCTCTCCCTCGACGCCCCGCTCACGCCGGGAGAAGACAACAAGCTTCTCGACTACCTGCCGGACACGCAGAACCCCGGTCCCGATTCCGACACCTTCGAGCACGCGCTCACCGAGTCGATCGAGGAGGTGCTGTCCACGCTGAAAGAACGGGAGGCGAAGATCCTGCGACTCTACTTCGGGCTGGACGGCCCGGAGCCGATGACCTTGGAAGAGATCGGAAGCCTGCTGGGGATCACCCGCGAGCGGGTACGGCAGATCAAGGAGAAGGCGCTGAGCCGCCTGCGGCACGTGAGCCGGGCGAGGTCGCTGGAGAGCTTCCTGACCTGACCGATCGAGTCTCGCCGTTCGAACACCGCGCCGCGCCGGGCTGCTGGGTAGCCCGGCGCTCTCGTTTCCGCCCAGCAACCGGCGGTCAGTCCAACGCGAGGATTCTCGAGACCTGCTCGAACTCGATCAGGAAGGCGTCGTGGCCGTAGATCGAGCGGATCTCCTCGTATCGTGCGTTCGCGCCTGCCGCCCGGTACGCCTCGACCCACGCCCGGACCTCTCGGGGGTAGTAGAGGATATCGGTGTCGATGCCTACGCCGACCACGTCCCCCACCCGTGAGGCCGTCGCGGCTGCCGCGGCCGGAAGGTCCCCCACGTTGTGCAGATCCATCGACTGCATGAGCGATACGTAGCTTGCCGCGTCGAAGCGGGCGACGAGCTTCTCACCTTGGCGGCGCAGGTAGTGGTCGGCGTCAAACCGACCGGGCTGCCGTCCCGCGCCGCGGCCGAACCGTTGATCGAACTCCACCGCCGACCGGTACGTGATCATCGCGAGGGCTCGCGCCGCCGCGAGCCCCGCATCGGGTCCGTCGCCTGGCGAATACCGGCCGCCGCGCCAGCGCGGGTCGGCCTCGATGGCCATGCGCTGCGCCGCGTTCCAGGCGATCGCCTGGGCCGACGTCGCCGCGGGGGCCGCAAACACCACCAGCCGTCCCACCGGTACCGGCGACACCCGGCCCCACTGAAGCGCCACCATCCCGCCCAACGAACCACCGGACGCCACGGCGATGCGGCGGATGCCGAGCTGTTCGACCAGCGGGATGTGGGCCCGAGCCAGGTCGAGGGTGGTGAGCTCGGGAAAGCGCTGCCCGTGTTCCGCCTCCCACACCCGCGGCGCAGTGGAGCCATAGCAGCTGCCGAGCAGGTTGGCGGCGAGCACCGGTGTCCGCGTCGTGTCGAGCGCGCGGCCGTCGCCGACCAGCGGCCCCCACCACGCATCCACATCCGCGCTGCCTGTGAGGGCATGGAATACGAGTGCCCAGCCGTTGACGTCGCCCGCCGTCGGATCACCGAGTATGCGATAGCGCAGGCGGGCGCCGTCCAGCCGGCCGCCACGCTCCAGGTCGAGGGTCCCGAGCTCGAGGTCCATCACTTCGGAGCGCGGCACCAGTGTTCCGGTCATGCCGTCGGCGCCGTCGCGCTGTGGGCCACGGCCTCGAGCTCTACCTCGCGCAGCCGGCCGGTCGTGACATCGTACACGAAGCCGCGGATCAACGTCTTGGGGTCGAGCAACTCGGAGCCCACCAGAAAATCGACATCCTCGCGCACGCTCGCATCCAGTTCCTGGAACGGCTGGAAGTCAAACTCACCCGTATCGCGTCCGAGGTCAGCCTGAACTTTGGCGCGCAAATCCCGGTTCGTGAATGTCAGCATGCCGCAGTCGGTGTGGTGAACGACGGCAACTTCGATTGTTCCGAGCAATCGCTGCGAGATGACCAGTGAACGGAGCGCATCGCGCGCGCGCCCGCCCGCGTTGCGGATGACGTGTGCATCGCCCTCCTCGAGGCCGAATGCCTTGCCGGGCAGGATGCGGGCATCCATGCAGGTGAGGATCGCCAGCCGCCGCCGCGGCGGCAGGGCCAGGTCGCCCCGGTCAAAGCTGCGGGCATACGCGTCGTTGGCTTGTATCACTTCGTCGATGGCGGACATAGCAGACTCCTTCGCTCAATGGTGCTCCGACACTGAGGTGCGCCCAAACAAAAACGCCCGGCTCACCTGAGTGGCCGGGCCGGGGGCTGTTTGGCGGGGTCTATGCTCCCGTCGTTCCTGCCAGCGCCGCGGGGTCGGTCCACCCGATGGGTGACCGGCACATGGAACAGATGCAGCCGCAGCGGATCGTCATGGCGTGAGGCTACCCGGCTCCCGTGGGTTCGTCAAGTGGGGACGGGTCATTAGATTGCCGCATCACTATGGCCGGCACCAACTCCTTCGACATCTCCACCGGGGCCGATCTCCAGGAAGTGGACAACGCGATCAACCAGGCGTTGAAGGAGATCGGACAGCGGTACGACTTCAAGGGGAGCCACTGCACCGTCGAGTTCGACCGTGCCAAGGCCGAGATCCGCCTGTCGGCGGACGATCAGTTCCGGATGGATGCGCTGCTTGACGTCCTGCGGGGCCGCCTTGTCAAGCGCGGTGTCCCGGTGAAGAACCTGAACGTGGGCGATCCGGTCGAAGGTACCGGCGGATCGATCCGCCGCACGGTGAGCCTGACGCAGGGCATCGCGGGCGACGTCGCGAAGAAGATCGTCAAGGCAGTGAAGGACGGCGGTTTCAAGAAGACGCAGGCCAGCATCCAGGGCGACGAGGTCCGGGTCAGCAGTCCCTCCCGGGACGAGCTGCAGGCGGTCATCGGCCACCTGCGGAGCCAGGATTTCGGCATCGAGCTCAAGTTTGGCAACTATCGCGGCTGACTGCCGGCTCCCGGCGGTCGGGCTCGCGTTCGCATTCGCGGCCGGCTGCGCCACGCCGCCGGCACCGATCGCGCCTCCACCGGGCCCAGCCACGGCTGAACCGTTGGTGCAGGTCGGGCTCGCCGTCGGAAGCAGCGCTGCCACCGTGGGCGGAGATGCGGCGCTGATGCTCACCCGCTCCGATGGCGGGCCGTTAGTCGAGATTCCGCCGGCGCAGGCGTGGCGGGCCATCGCGGCGCCGCGAGGGGTTTCCATAGCGCCGTCGAGTGGCGGCCCCGCAGTCCTGGCCGACCGGGTAGTGGTGCAGCCGGTGGATTCCCAGGCGTGGGTTCGGGTCAATGGCCGCAGCTATCGCGGCACCATCGTCCTGCAGCCCGACCGCACCGGGCTCACGATCGTCAATCGTGTGCGGATGGAGGCCTATCTCCTCGGCGTGGTCTCGGCCGAGATGGGACGCCGGGCAGCCGAAGACCGCGAAGCGGTGCGGGCACAAGCGGTCGTCTCACGCACCTATGCGCTCCGCAACCTCGGCCGCTGGCGCAGCGAAGGGTTCGACCTGTACGCCACTGTCTTCGACCAGGTATACGGCGGTGCAGGCGCGGAAACCCCGGAAGCTCGCGACGCGGTCGAGAGTACCCGCGGTCAGGTGCTCACTTGGAACGGCGGGCCGATCGATTCGTTCTTCTTTTCGACGTGCGGCGGCCGCACCGAGTCGGGCGTGGACGTGTTTCGCGGCGCCGATGTCCCGTACCTCCGCTCGGTCTCGGACCAGAATCCGAACGGCATCGCCTACTGCAGTCTTTCTCCCCGGTTTCGCTGGCGGGAAGAATGGACCGGCGACGGGCTGCGCACGATTCTTCGCCGCTCGCTGCCCACCGTGCTCGGGATCCAGGCGTCGCGAGTCGATCAGGTGCAGGACCTGCGCATCGTGCAGCGAACCGGGTCCGACCGCGTGGGTCTGCTGAGCATCACCCTCGGTCACGAGGCGATCGACGTCGAAGGTCCGAAAGTTCGCCAGGTGTTGCGCACGCCGGCAGGGGAGATGCTCCGAAGCACCGCGTTTACTCTTGAGATCGAGCGTACCGGCGCCCGTGTCTCCCGGGTCGTGGCCCAGGGCGGTGGCAACGGCCACGGCGTCGGCCTCTGCCAGTGGGGGGCCGTGGGCAGAGCTCGCGCCGGGCAGAACTATCAGCAGATTCTCGCGGCATATTACGGGGGGTCCGAGCTGACCCGGTGGTATTGATGCAACTCTCCCTCGCCAGTCGCTGCTAACCAGGAGCACGATGCCCGATCCGTTGCGAGTCGGCCTCGTGGGCGCGGGAGCGGTGGCGCAGATCGCGCACCTGCCCGTGTTGCGCCGCACCAAAGGGGTGGATGTGCGCGCGCTGTGCGACAACGACCTCCCGAAAGCGCGCGCGCTTGCCGATCGGTTCGGCATCAAGGACGTCTTCGACGACATCGAGGAGCTGCTTCGCTACGAGGAGCTGGACGCGATCGTCATCGGGTCGCCCACCCACCTTCACGAATCCCACATTCTCGCGGCCCTCGCCGCGAGCGTCCACGTCCTGGTGGAAAAGCCGCTGTCCATCTCGGCGGCTAGTGTGCAGCGGATCGTCCGCGCCGTCGAGCGGAAGAACCGGGTCGTGATGGTCGGCATGAACCATCGCTATCGGCCCGATGTCCAGCTGGTCCGGGGCTTCGTGCAGAGCGGGGAGCTCGGTGCCATCGAAAGCGCCCGGGGCAGCTGGCACGTCTACCGTCCCGCGCGAACCCAGGCCGGCTGGAAGCAGCGCCGCGAGCAAGCCGGCGGCGGCGCGATGATGGACCTGGGGCTCACCATTCTCGATCTGGGCCTTTGGTTGTCGGGAAACCCGACGCCGATACGGGTGAGCGCCACGGTGGATCGGGCCGTGCAGGAGCGCACGGTCGAAGAGTCGGGCAGCGCGTTCGTGGTCTGTGAGGACGGCATGAGCGTCTTCCTGGACGTCACCTGGCG
>DASSUE010000352.1:0-3152 GCA_035707305.1 Gemmatimonadales bacterium | reverse complement strand
AGCCGACGGTCCGAGGCGTAGCGATAGACCAGGTAGAACAGCGAGACGAGAAACGAAAAGGCCAGCAGCTCACCGAGGAACCGGCCGAGCGTAGATACGAAGAACCGGAACTCGGGCGCCACCGTCGCCCCACGGCTCTGGATGTAGGCGAGTCCCGCCGTCATCACCGTGTTGAGCAGGAACAGGACGATCGTCGCGAGCACCATCGCGACGTCGTGCAGCTTCCCGCGCAGGTACGCGATCACGAAGTTGCGCCGCGGCTGCGGCCGGGCGGCGACGTCGTACACCCAGTTGAGCGAGGTTCTGAGACCGGCGAAGAGCCGGGTACTGAACCACACGAACGCCGGCGCGGCGACGAGGGACAGCTCGCCCCGGTTGCGAGTGATCCGCGTCAGGAGCCCTTCGAACAAATCGAACGGATCCCGGCCCGGCGTGTCGGTGTGGGCGGGAAGAAACCGATGGAACAGGCTGGTCGGATCGGAGCCGCTGCTCAGGTCCACGCCGCCCTGCAGCGCCTGGGCGAGGTGGGTCAGTCCGATCAGCAGCAGCAGCACGAACGGCACCGCGGCCAGCAGGGCGTCGAACGTCAGGGCGCTGGCCAAAAACGGAATGTTGTTCTCGTCGGCGGCCTGGAGCGTGTGGGCGACGAATCCCCGGGGCGACCGGTACCGTGGGCGCCGAGCGGCGCCGCTCAGGCGAGCGGCTCCTCGATATCGGCCGATGCCGCGCGGCGCCGAGACCGCGCCTCGGCCAGGCGGCGCTCGAGATCCTGGCGGGCCGAGCCGGAGGCGGGCCGCCCGAGACCGTTCCCCAACGTATCCGGCTCGAGATCGTCTTCCTCATCGTCGTCCGACAGCTCAGTGAACTCACCCCGCCCGCGGCCGCCGAGCTGCTGGGTGAACTCGTCAAGCTTCTCCTCGGTCATCGCCCGGAGCTTCCACAGGCGGCGTTGGACGAGCCGGCGAGTCTCCTCGCCGCTGCGTGGAGCGTACATCAGCGCCAGTCCGGCGCCGAGGAGCGCGCCCCAGAAGAGCCACTTGGCGGAGGCGTCCCCACTGCGCTCGACGTACACCACCTCGGATCGGGGTCGGATGCGGGCCATGAAATCCTCCTATTCGCCGGCTTCGGCGTCGTCGACGGCGGTCACAAGCGCAGGCTTGAGCGCGGCATGGTGCTGCACCGGCGCACGCACGAACCGGCGCACCAGCTCCGCGGTACGGTTGACGTTGAGCTGCGCAAACAGGAACGCGAACGTCTTCTCGAGTTCCGCGGCCATGGCCGCGCGAACGTCCTCAGGCAAGTCCCAGAGCCGCCGCTTGAACGGCCCGATCGCCCGTTTGCGAGCCTTGTAGTAGAACTGTTCTTCCGAATCGCCGGCTTTCCGCTCGCTCTGGGCGTTGTCGGCCAGCCAGGCTTTCATCTCGTCCCGCAGCGGGCCGGGCAGGCGCGCGTGATCGAAGACGATGTTCTGGAAGTTGGTGGCGAGGTGAATCTCGGCGGTTTCCACCCGGGGGAAGTTGCCGAACGCATCGGGTGGAAGCGTGCTCGCGCCATGCTGCACCGCCCCGCCCAGGTGGTAGGTTTCCCGAGCCGCTTTTGACAATGCGGCAAGGGCGTCGAGATCGAGCTTGACATCGGCGATGCTGCCGTCAGCCAACACGACACCGCCGTGGGAGGTGCCGGTCTGGACCGAGATCTTGCTGAGGCCGGCGTAGGATCCCAGCTTCGCGAGGGTGGTCTTGTAGCCCTCCATGAAGGCATGCAGCTCCTCGACCGTGCTGTTCTTGTGGCCCACCTCACCGATCTCGCCACCCACCGACACGGTGACGCCCTCCGGCTCCAGGTCGCGTATGAACGCGGTGATCTCGGCACAGCGCTCGTAGTTGAGCCGCTGCTGCTCCGCGAGCGTGGGCTTCGCGAGGTCGACGAGTGTCGAGGTGTCGACGTCGATGTTGTAGAAGCCGGCGCCGATCTCCTCGGCGATCAGCTTCTTCACCTCGCCGACCTCGCCTTCGGGATCGGCGGCGTATTTCTTCGCGTTGACCTGGCAGTGGTCGCCCTGGATGAACAGTGGGAGCGTATGACCTTCGCGAAGCGCCGCGGCGATCATGACCGCCACATACTCGGCCGGCCGCTGTTCGGTGTACGCGATCTCGGAGCGGGCGATCTCGAGGATGATGGCGCCCGCGTCGCCCGCGCGAGCCGCCCTGAACACAGCCCGGGCGGTGTCGTAGGCGAGCATGCGGACATTGATGGCAGGAACGGTGAAACCGCCGCACTCCCCCCGTCCTCGAGCGATGTACAGGTCATGGATCGAGGCAGGGCGGCAGCCGACCGCCTGGGCGATCTCCCAGAGCACCCACCGGGCGGCCTCACGATCGTCCTGCCCGCCGAAAACGGCTTGATGTGCCAGGCGGTCCGTGGCCGAGCGCCTGAGCGCCGCCGGGTCGCGCACCTCGAGACCGGGGCCCTTCCGAACGACCGCCCCGTCGTACACCGCGAGCGCGTCGCGTGTCGGATCCGACATTCGTGAAGTCCTTGTAAGGGCGATACCTACCGCCGGGCTCCAAAAAAATGTAGGCCTCGTGGGAGGGGAGGTCAAACGTCGAGCCGACGGAAGGGGGTGGGTCTACCGCGCTGAGGGGTGCTACTTCGCCACGGTCGAGCTGCGCCGCCGCGCCTCCTCGGTCCAGTTTTGCACCACCACCATGTCCGATAGCCGGCCCTGGGAGACCATAACGAAGCCGCCATCGGCAGTGACATCGTAGTTGGCGTGCGGCACCGCGGCCTCGTACTCGGACATGTCGAAGAGCGGAGTCCGCTTGGCCACCGCGAAGGCGGGCGAGGTCTCGACGGTCACCGACACCAGCGGCGTACTCAGCTGGTCGAACCCCCGGTAGAACAGCTCGCGCCCGTCGCGCGACCACACCGGTTCCGATCCGCCGGTCTGGGACACGAGGACCTTACTCCCGCCGTCCGGGAACGAGCGAACATACACTTCATTCTGCCCGGATTCGTCGGAGGTGTAGGCCAGCCAGCGGCCGTCGGGTGACAGCGCCGGATAATACTCGTTGAACGGGGTCCCGAGCAGCACCCGCGGCTTGCGGTCGCCGTCGAGCGGCACCACTGCGATGTCCCAGCTACCCGAAGTG
>DASSUE010000351.1:0-2188 GCA_035707305.1 Gemmatimonadales bacterium | reverse complement strand
GCCGGCCTCGCCCGGCTCCCACTCCCGCGGAGCCTGATGCGTGGCGGTGGCGAACCGCGCGTTCCCCCGGCCCCCCCGGCCACCACGGGCAACCAGCAACCGGTCTCCTGCTCGGAGGATCTCACCGATGACTTCGCCGGTGTCCGCGTCTTTTACCACCGTGCCCGGGGGAACCGGCAGCTCGATGTCGGCGGCGCTGGCGCCGGTCTGGGTCTTGCCTTTGCCGTGCTCTCCCCGCTCCGCCTTCCAGTTCGTGCGGTAACGGTAGTCGAGCAGCGTGGCCAGATTGCCGTCGCCGCGCACGTACACGCTGCCACCACGGCCGCCGTCTCCACCGTCCGGCCCGCCCTTGGGCTTGTACTTGAATCGGGCGAACGAACTGGCACCCGACCCTCCGGTGCCTGCGACGACTTTGACGACCGCCTGATCCACGAACATCTAGTGCTGCCCCGGACTCCACCCCTCACGCACGCTCTTCCAGAGCTCCTTCACCTTTTTCCACTGGTCGAACGACAACAACGGATTGACAATCGAGAGCACGCCCTCGATCTGCCCGAAGGTGGCTCCGGCGTGAAGCGACCCGCGCAGGTGGGAGTGCAGTTGGCGAGGCGTCTCCAGCACCGCCGTCTGGGCCACGGTGCAAAGTTCCCGGCGCATGAGATCGAGCCCCGGCCGCGACAGCACCCGGCCGTATCCCTCGGTGATCATCCAAATGTCCATGGCGGGATGCAGCGCGCGCACGCTGTCTCGCAGCTTGGCGTAGTTGTCGCCGTAAATAGTGGCGCAGGTTCGCTCTCCCCGCTCCGTCCAGGCCGCGACATCGGTGTACTCGGCGTCCGCATCGTCTCGCGGCGCCGGCAGCCCGCTGAACTTCCGCCATACCATGAACGCGACCAGCGTGCGCGGGTAGCCACACATCAGCACCGACTGCAATAGCAGCTCTTCCACCCACGGCACGGGCACTTGCGAGCTACGCAGCGGACCCACCCGCTCGCGAAGCTCGGGTTCGTAGCCCTGCGCGATTGCCGCGGCGAACCGCACGAGATCGCGGGTTTGCGGTTCCAAGCTGTCCTGTTTCGGCATCCACTCTACCTCGAGCCGAGCGCGGGCGGGCATCCTAACCACGTGAACCGGGACAATATAGCGCGTGGCGGATTACCTTTCGCGCCCATGCTGCTCATCCGTCGCGCGGTGGTGGCCGCCTTGCTGCTCCTGGCGGGCGAGCGCACGGCTGCGTCCGCCCAAGCCTCGCTCTATCTCCCGCTCGATGACGCACGCTTGCCGCTGCTCGAGCATCTCATCGCCCGGGGCGACGTCGCGGATCCGTCGCCCTTCATCCGACCGTTCCGGCTGGCCGATGCCGTCCGAGTGCTGACAGCAGCGGACACGGCGCCGATGACGCCGGTCGGCAGAACCATCCGGGAGCTTCGAAGCCAGTTTACGGAAGACACCTCAAGGGCCCGCTGGAGTGTGCACGCTCGGGTTGGTGGTCAGGCGTATACCCAGAAACGCCGTGACCCGATGCATCTCGGGGGGTCCGGAACCGCGAACTGGTATGCCGACCTCGCACTCGGCGGCGTGCTCGGGCCCTTCGCGGTGGCCTCGCGGCCCGCGGCGGAACCCCGGCTCATCGGCGACCCAGACTGGCCCAATACCACTCAGGAGCACGTGACGGGACGCCTCATCGAGGGGTACATCAGCGGGCAGGTTCGGTTCGGTTCCCTCACCTTCGGCCAGCTCCAACGGAATTGGGGACCGGTCGGGGTACCTGGCATTCCGTTGAGCGACTATGGATATCAGCGACAGGGCCTCGCCGTTGAGCTCGGCACCCAAGCGATTCGGCTTCAGGCGATCGCCTCGGACCTCAGGAGCGAGTTCGAGGCCGACGGCGATCGCATCAATCGTTACCTGTTCGTCCATCGGCTCGACGCGCGACTCTCGCGGCGACTGCGGATCGCAGTATGGGAGAGCTCGATCCTCCAGGGGCAAGGGCGCGTGCTTGAGACCCCATTCGCCAACCCGCTGTCGGTCAGCTTCTTCGCCAACACGTTCGGCATCAACGAAGAAGGCAACAACGTCATGATCGGGGCAGACGTCCACTGGCAACTGCCCCGCTTCACGTTGCAGTCGCAGCTTGCAATCGACGACTTCCTGTTTAACAAGCGCTTCGAGGGACCGGACCGCTGGG
>DASSUE010000350.1:0-5187 GCA_035707305.1 Gemmatimonadales bacterium | reverse complement strand
GTGAGCAACCGGCCGGCGTCGATCACGATCAGGACCTGCTCTCGCCGTTCGTCTTCGTAGGTCCGCGCGATGGGTTTGCCCCGCCTGGCGGTGGCCTTCCAGTCGATCGCCCGGGTGTCGTCGCCCGGTACCCACTCCCGCAGCCCCTCGAAGAGCCGGCCCTCGCCGCGTCGGCGCACCGCGCGGAGCCCGGCCTCACGGCGTTTCGATGCCTCGGGCGGGAGCGCGCGCGCCGACGCGCCGATGAGACTGGGGAACACCGTTGCCGCCCAGGGTCTCGACAGGCGTGCCGGGCGCCAGGCGAGCCCCAGTGGGCCGAGCAAGCGCATGAACACGGTCCCGCCAAGCCCTTTGCCTCGGCGAGCAGGAGTCACCGGCAGCTGCTCGAGCGTGTCGGCCCCCGGCGCCAGGACGAGCCGCCGGAGCGGCGTAGCCACGCCGAGCGGGGGCGGGAGCGCTTCTCGCACCAGCACCAAGAGCGGCCGCGTCCCTGCGTGACGCCAGCGGTAGTGAACCGGAAGCGTGCGGCCGACCGAGAAGGCGGGCGGCGGCTCGCGGGTGACGTCGACCGGCAGCGAGCGACCCGACAGCCAGGCATCCAGCGCGAACGCGCCGACCCACACCACATCGAGCAGAATCATCAGCGCCAGCGCATCCGGCCACACCAGCCCCGCGAGCCCAACCATCGACAGGAATGCGGCGCCCATGAGCCATCGGGCGGACGGGATCGGGATCACTTGGGCGCGTCCACCTGGTCGAGGACGGCGCGGAGCGCGGTGTCGGCCGTGACCCCTTCGAGCTCCAGCTCGGGGGCGACCGTTACCCGGTGGCGCAGCGCCGCCGCGGCGATTCCCTTGACGTCGTCCGGGACGACGTATTCGCGCCCGTCCAGCAGCGCGGTGGCCTGTGCCAGCTTGAGCAACGCCACGCTGCCCCGGGGAGACGCCCCGAGCGTAAGCGATGGCGACCCGCGGGTCGCCCGCACGATCGCGGTGATGTACGCCAGCACCGGGCTCTCCACCCGGATCCGACGCCGCGCGGCGCGGAGCGATTCGAGTGCCCGAGCGCCGATAGACCCGGGAATGCCGTAGCTGGTGGGGTCGTCGGCCTCGAAGCCGTCCAGCACCCGCTGGAGCATCGCCTGCTCCGTCGACGACTCGGGATATCCGAGCACGATCTTCACCAGGAAGCGGTCCAGCTCCGCCTCGGGCAGGGGATAAGTTCCCTCGAACTCGATCGGATTCTGGGTCGCGAAGACGGTGAACGCGGCGGACAGAGCGTGCGACACGCCGTCGACGGTGACGCTTCGTTCCTGCATCGCCTCGAGCAACGCAGCCTGCGTCTTCGCGGGAGCGCGATTGATCTCGTCGGCGAGAATCAGGTCGCCGAACAGCGGGCCGGGACGAAAAGTGAACGTCCCGGTGGCCCCGAGAACGTTGACCCCGGTGACGTCGGACGGCATGAGGTCGGGAGTGAACTGGATCCGCCGGAACGTGAGCCCCAGCGCCAGACTCAGGCTGCGGACCAGCAGGGTCTTCGCGGTGCCGGGCACGCCCTCGAGCAGGACGTGGCCCCGAGCGATGAGCGCGGCGAGCGCGGCGCGGAGGACCCTGTCCTGCCCCAGCACGACACCGCCGAGTCGCCCCAGGAGGTCGTGCGCTACGCTGGCGTGGCGCTCGGCATCCCCGGCACTGAGGCCGACGTCAGATCGCTCCATATCGTCTCCACGAGTTCAGCGGCCTCGAGCACGTCGCTGGTTGACACCGGACGCTGCATCAGCGCCAGCAGCACATCGGCCGCGCGGCGCCCGTCGGGCGTGCGAAGCCGCGGAGCCGTAAGGGCGAGCCACGCGGCCAGGTCGGCGCGGTCGGCCCCCGCCGACCCGCCGCCCCGTGCGAGCCGTCGCTGGAGCCCCTGAACCAACAGCCGCACAGCGACTGCATGTCCACCCGCCGCGGCCAGCGCGGTCGCGAGGGCGCGGACGTGCTCCAGGGGGGAGCGACGCCGGCGCTCGATCGCTCGAAGCACCGGTCCGAAGCGCACTCCCGACGCAACGAGCGCGAGCAGGCCTACGGCACCGAGCTGCAGTCCGGCCCATCCCCATGGCGTCCGGCGGAACCAGGCCAGCACCGCCAGATCGAGTCTGCCCGACGGACCGAACCCGTGATCGTACTCGTCCACCAGCAGTCGCCGATAGCGACCGGCGACGAGCCGTAGCACGAACGGTGCTCCGGCAGCGGAGCGCAGCACGCGGTTGGTGAAAAGTTGGTCGTCTCCGACGAGCGTGACGTGCGCCCCCGACGCGAGCGAGAGCCGCACGGCCGCCGGGCGGCCCCGGCCGGTGCGCAGCAACGTGTCGACCCGAAGCGCCGTGGTTCGCTCGCACCGAAGGGTGTCGCCCCGGGGGGCGTCGCGGAGCACGGCGAGGACGTCGAGCGTGTACGACGTGCCCGACGGTTCGACCGTCGCCGCCGGCTCCGAGCGGAGCCGCGGGCGCACCGTGTAGCCGAAACAGCGCATGGCGGCTTCGGCCTCCGAGCCCGCGACGAGCAGATGGGTACCCGCGGCGGCCAGGTCCGCCAGCGCCTGCGCATCGGGCTGGTCGAGGGCATAGGTCGGCCCTAGGACGGCGAGGACCGTCGAATCGCGAAGCGATCTGGGAGCCTCGACCCGCGGCAGTCGCTGCCGGAGTGGCGTCACCTCGACCCCGATCAGGGTCAGAGCCGCCGCGAAAGCGTGGGCGCCGGCAGGGCCAGTGAGAAACGTCGAGCGCCGCGGATCAGAGCTCGGCTCGCGATTCTGCTCGCTGCCGATGCGCGCCACCAGGATGAGCAGCACCAGGAGAACCGCCACCACCAGGCCGAACTCACGCCACGATCGCATGCCATTCCTTCCGCGCGTCGGCCAGCCATCGAGCGCACTCGTCCCGGCTGCACGGCGCCGCCCCATACACGTGGCGATAGAGCACCCGCACCAGCTCACCGAGACGGCCCCGGTCGGCGGGAGCAAGCCGCGCCTCGTGCGCGAGTTCGGCCGGCGTTTTGCCCGGGGTGTAGGTCACCGATCCGGCGGCATCGAGCTGGAGGGCGAGCGCCAGAAAGCCCAACCGAAGCGCCTCCGCCGATCGGCCGTCGCGTGCGGCGAGGTCGGCGCGCTCCCATAGGATCCGGGGATCGTGCCGGACAGGACTGTCAGGCACGCGCGCCACATCCTCGGCCCGAGTGGCGCCGCGGATCGTAACCCAGAAGACCCACGCGGCGTGCGCCAGCACGCCCACAAGCACGACCACGAGGGTTACGACGAGGGCCCGGTACCAGAAGGGGCTTCCTTCGCGGAGGGCGGCCAGCCATTCCGACAGCCGGCCGTACCACTCCCGCAGCAGTCGGATCGGGTCGGGGCGTTCGACCCACCGATACGCCGGCCCGGCGAACACCGAGTCGAGCGCGGCACGAAGCGCGTCGTCCGCGTTCGGCGACTGCAGGCCGCCCGGCACGGTCGGGCCCCGGCTCACGCAGCGCGGAGTCGGGCCGCGAGCACCTCCAGGTCGAATCCTTCCTTACGGATTCGCTGGTCGTAATAGGCGATGGTGAGCGCGCAGTTGAAGAGCGGATAGACCAACATTTGCACCAGGCCGGCGAACGCCGCACCCAGCACGCTGGCGGCGCTCGAATCCGCGCCAGCGGCGACACCCACGATGCTGGCGATGACACCCACGACCACCGTGATGGCGATCATCGGGACCACCAGGATGAGAAACAGCGGGATGAAGACGCCGACGAGCTTCCAGCGGGCGCCTTTGGTCAGACGCCACGACCGGCCGAGGGCACCCGTGCTGGACAGGTTCTCCACCACGAGAGCCGGAGGCGTGAGCGACAACCCTACCAGCACGATGAGGCCGGGAATGATGAACAGCAGGGTTCCAACGAAGGTCAACAGGAAGTTCGCGACCTGGGCCAGGATCAGTCGCCACACGAACGGCGCCGCGAACTGCAGGGCATCACCCGCCCCCGCCTCCCGTCCGAGATAGCCTTCGGACACCACGAACACCGTTGCGGCGGTCGCGACCGAGTTGAGGGTCATCAGCAGCACCGCGCTGAACAGGGCCATGCCGAGGTGGGCGATCCGGCCGCCGGACGCCTCGATGTAGACGTCCATCATCAGCGGGACGGCTGTGCATAGCACACCGATCGTCGCGAGGGTAACGAAATACCGCCGATACAGCTGAAACGACGTGTCGAGGATCTCGCCGATGGACAATGGGCGCAGCGTGGCGCTGGTCATGCAGGACTCCGGTAGCGGGACGCGAGATCTGGAAAGATGGCCCGCAGCGCAGGTCCCGGGTAGACTCCGGTTTCAATGAACGAGCCCCAGCCGCGGCGTCCGCGCGACTTCCGCCAGCATCTCGAGGTCGAGACCCCCGAGCACGTCGTGCTGGATCTCGAGATCGCGGGCGTGGGCTCTCGACTGCTCGCGGCCGTGATCGATACCGCGATCCTCGGCGGTCTCATCATGGCAATGGCCGGGGTCGCCGCCGTACTCATGGATGCCGGCCTCATGCCCACCGGCCGATGGATCGGACTGGTGTTCGTGGGGTGGTCGTTCGTGGTTTGGATGGGCTACCACGTCTTCTTCGAGGGATTCCGGCGCGGCC
Source organism: Gemmatimonadales bacterium (assembly GCA_035707305.1). Taxonomy (GTDB): domain Bacteria; phylum Gemmatimonadota; class Gemmatimonadetes; order Gemmatimonadales; family GWC2-71-9; genus DASQPE01. Next base: position 536 of record DASSUE010000350.1, on the reverse strand, counting down.
AGACGCCGGGCAAGGCCTGGGTAGGACTTCGCGTGGTCCGGGACACGGGGCATCCCATCACGGCCGCCGATGCCATGACCCGCAACCTGCTTCGGCTCGCCGACTTTCTTCCGCCGCCGTACCTAGGCGGTCTGCTGCTCATGGCGCTGCACCCGCTCGGCAAACGGCTGGGCGACCTCGCAGCGGGCACCGTGGTGATCCGTGATCAGCCGATGGCGACGGCCGCGCCGCAGCTCAGGCTCGATGCAACGGCGCCGGCAGCGGCTCCGGTGCTCGCCGATCACGAATTCGGGGTGCTGGCGCAGTTCGTCGCGCGGGCGGGTCAGCTCGAGCCCGAGGTGCTGAGCCGGCTAGCCGGATCGCTCGCCGACCGTTTCGCGCCGCACCTGCCGGCCGGGGGCAATGCCACTGCGCGGCTGACTGAGCTCCATCGCCGCGAAACCGAGCGTCGCCGCGGGCCGCTGGCCGGAACGATCGGGGTTCGCGCCCGCTTCGCGGCCCGCCAGGCCGCCCGGTGGAATGAATTTCGAAAGCTG
>DASSUE010000349.1:0-2033 GCA_035707305.1 Gemmatimonadales bacterium | reverse complement strand
GGCACGAGGCGGCCCTGTTCGGCAGGACGCTGGGCTGGAAGACGAAGCTCGGGAGCTGTCTCGCGCGCGGAGACGCGGCCTGCGTGTTCCAGATCGGCCGCGCGCCGAAGAAGCCCTGAGAAACGCCGCGGCCCCGGCGGCCCGCGGAGGGGCTCGACGGGGCCGCGCGCCGAAGAAGCCCTGACCTAGACAATATGGAACGACCGGCCCCGCATTCGTAGAGTCGGTTCCTCTCGCGAAAGAGGCCGATAGGGTGGCGAATAGGCGCCACGCTCGATCGCGGGTTAACGCCTTGCGGCGCCAGAGCCGCACACGAAGGAGGCCGGTCGTGGAGAACGGTACCACCTACGTCGGGCTGGATGCACACAAGAACACGGTCGCCGTGGCCATGGTGGTTCCCGGGAGCACGGAGCCCATTCAGTGGCAGGAGGCGACTACGCCGGAGGCGACGCGGCGGCTGGCCCGCCGGCTGATGCGCGAGGCCCCCGGCGAGGTGCGGTGCTGCTATGAGGCGGGGCCCACTGGGTATGCCCTGCAGCGGCACCTCACGGCAGCGGGGGTGTCCTGTGCGGTTGTGGCCCCCTCGCTCACTCCGGTGAAACCGGGCGCTCGGATCAAGACGGATCGACGCGACGCGCTGAAGCTAGCCGAGCTCCTCCGGGCCGGCCTTTTGACCGAGGTCCGCCCTCCGAGCGAGAGCGAGGAAGCGCTGCGGGATCTGTGTCGGTGCCGCGATGACGTCCGCGTGGATCTCTTGCGAGCCCGGCACCGCCTGAGCAAGTTCCTCCTCCGTCGGTATCGGATCTACCGGGAGACGAAGCACCACTGGGGGCGCCGTCACATGATCTGGCTCGAGCAGCAGCGCTTCGACGATGCCGCCAGCCAGGCCACGTTTGATAGCTACCTTCTCGCTGTTCATCAACTCGAAGAACGCCAGCAGCAGCTCGATGTCCGCCTTGCTGAATTCGGAGGCATGGAGCCCTATCGAGAGCCGGTTGCCTGGCTCCGCTGTTTTCGCGGCATCGACACGGTGACGGCGGTCAGTCTGGTCGCCGAGCTCCATGACATCCGCCGATTCCACTCGGGGCGCGATCTCATGGCCTATCTCGGGCTCGTTCCGAGCGAGCGATCGAGCGGCATGAGCGAACGTCGGAGCTCGATTACCAAGACGGGCAATCGCCACGCACGTCGGCTCCTCGTGGAAGCCGCCTGGCATCACCGCCACCGCCCGGCCTTGAGCCGGCCCTTGATGCGCCGCCGGGAGGGACAACCGGTGCGCGTGATCGCCATCGCCGATCGAGCCCAGGAACGGCTCTACCGCCGATGGTGGCGCATGACGGATCGGGGGGTGCCCAGTCCCAAGGTCGTCGTGGCTATGGCTCGCGAGCTGGTCGGTTACATCTGGGCCACCCTCCATCCCCAGAGTGCGGCGACTCGAGGCTGCTGAAGCTCGATGAAGGCGGCGGAAGAAGGTCGGCACGATCCGGAGGACGCGCGACTGAAGTATGCGGTACGGAACTCACGTTCCCGAACCCGCGCGCCTAGAGAGCGGACCCTCCCGACGGATCACAGTCATGCGGCTCGGCCCCGGGACGCTGGGGCAACCCGCGAATATCAGCGTGACTCGTCGTCGAAGCGCCCGGCCTTCTCCGTCGCCGTTGAAAAAAGATCGGCGGCCACGCCAACTACGCGTGGCCGCCGCAACCGCAGTGCTATGGACCTAGTCTCTTGACCTAGGGTCGTTCCATATCACTTCAGCAGAATCAGCTTCTTCGAATCGCGGAACCCAGCCGCCGTCTCGATCTTGTAGAAATACACCCCGCTCGACAGCCGGCGTCCGGAATCGTCGTGGCCGTCCCAGCGGACGCTGTAGTCGCCCGGCGCGTGCTGGGTGTCGACCAGCGTACGCACCAGGGCGCCGCCGGCGTTGAAGATCCGGAGCGTGACCGGCCCGGTCTGGGCGACCGAGTAGCGGATGACGGTGCTCGGGTTGAAGGGATTCGGCGCGTTCTGGCCGAGGGCGTTCCGCGCGG
>DASSUE010000348.1:0-4322 GCA_035707305.1 Gemmatimonadales bacterium | reverse complement strand
GCCCATCCGGCGGTCGAAGACGGTCGAGTCCGGATCGCCGGGGAGCACCAGCACGATCTTGCCGCGCACGTCGGCGTCCTTGTAGTCGTCCCAGCTGCGGGACGGTGCGACGATTCCGTGGCCCACGAATACCACGTCCCCGGCGACTGCCGCCACCGTATCGGCGAGCCGCGGGATCAGCACGTAATCCTCCAGCCAGCGAAGCTCCGCACCCGCGCCCTCGCCGGATGCCTGCAGCCGCGATTCGACCCGGCGTGAGACCAGGGGAAGTGCATGGAAATAGGTGCCGCTGTCGCCGGCCGGCTCGAGTCCCATGCGCCGGAATTGCGCCGCGATGTAGTGCGCCGCCACGGCCGCGCCCCGTGAGCCGGTGGCGCGCCCTTCCAGCGCATCGTCTGCCAGAAATCCGACGTGAGCCTCGAGCGCGCGAGGGGCGACCCGCGGCGCAGTACGAGTCGGCGCCTGCGCCTGCAGGCCCACGCACACGAGCAGCAGCGGTAAGGCTACGAAGCACCGGCGAAGCAGCGAGACGCTCACTGGTCTTGTCCCGCCCGCTCACCCGCCGGCTGCGCCGAGGGAAGAGGACAACGAACGACAGACACGGTGCCGCTCGGACGGATAGCACGCTCGCTGGTGAGCACCAGCCTTTTGTTGTCCAGCCATCCAACCCCCTCACCCTGGATGTCCACGCCGGATATGTCGCAGGCTATGGGACTCGGCGGCAATTCCAGCCTGCCGTCGGGGCCGCGGAAGAAGAAGTAGATCTCGCCGTAGGTTCGGAGCGCCACCAGACTACCGTCGGGCGAGATCGCCGCGCCGGTCACGAAGCGATCGAACCGCCGGCTGGCTTCGATCGGGATCGCGGCCAGCGGTTGCGCCATGGCCTGACGACGCCTCCACGCGTCAGCGGCCACCCGGAATTGTCGGATCTCGCTCCCCCGACCCTTCGTCACGAGCTGCACATCGCCGTTCGGGTCCACCCACATGGACTCGACGTCCTGCGGGCCGTCGGGGTAACGAATGTCGAGCACCTCCGCCGGCAGGATTCGCCCCGCTTGCGCCTGTGCCGGGGTCGGCTCGCGCAGCCGGTGAACTCGAACCGAACGCCGGCTTTCGCGATTGTCACCGGTATCGGCGATGTAGAGGCAGGTCTCCGTGCCGCAGGGGCCCAGCGCGATGTCTTCCCAATCTTCGGCATTGACGTTGACAGCAAGGGTCCCACGGTCGGCACCCGAGCTGTCGGTCGCAAAAAGGAACGACCGGCTTCCATCGTTGTGGGTCCAGAGCAGGCCGGGGTACTTCCGGCTCACCGCCACGCCCGAGCTTTCGTCGAGCCGGCGGTCCTCGAACTGACCGGTTTGCCGGGCCTCCAGCGCGGAGCGAAAGGTCCACGGCCCCTGACCGGCGGCGGGCGCGGAACAGAAGGACAGGAGCAGAAAGGTGGCGGCGCGCACCGCCGAATGCTAATCCGGTTCGGGCCCGGCCGGGTGCGGAAAGCCCTTGCGATGTTGAGTAGCTGTGTAGCATTCACTACGCATATGGCGGACAGCAAGATCCAGCGAGGCGACGCGCAGCCGAAGCGCGTGCTGTTTCTGACGGAGGACCCGGGGCTTATCCGCCGCCAGCTGAACGGCCGCGATCTCGAGTGGTCACCCGATCTGGCACTCCGCCACGACATCTCCACCGACGAGATTACCCCCGCCGCCGCCTGCTACCACTCGGACGAGACATTGGGCGAGTACGTCTATTCCGGACTCGCCTGTGGCGGTGAACATCCGGTGACCGTCGGCGAGGTACGGCGGGGCGGATTCACCGTCTCCGTGAGCGGCCGGCGGCGCGGCAAAGGGTCGAGCCGCGAAGCGTCGCCGTATGCGGAGCACGCGGCGGGCATCCGGGTCGTGATCGCCGAGAGCTTCGAGCGGATCTACTGGGAGAATTGCCACAATCTCGGCATCCTCACCAGCACCGATTTCGAGCTGATCGAGCCCTTGCGGCGCGGCCATCCGGTGCCCCTCGAGCAATTCTGCGAGGGCGAGGGGCCAATCGGCCGGGCCATCGTGCAGCGCGGAGGCCTCCTACCCTACGCGGCGGCGCGGCTCCGGGGCGAGGAAGTGGTCGCGGCTCCCTCCACCGCCAATCGCCCGATGACGCTGGGCGAAAAGATCCTGGCCGGTCACTGGGTCACAGGGCTGGATTCGCCGGTGGGTGTTCCCGCCGTTCGCCCCGGTGACGAGGGATTCGTGCGGGCCGATCTCCGCTTCAGCCACGAGTACGTGACCCCCATGGCCGCCGCTCTCTGGAACGAGCACGCCGGAGCGAGCGCGGTTCGAGAGCCGAACACCATCCTGCTGTTCCGCGACCACCTGGTGCTGCTGGACCGGCTGCTGGGCAAACGCGCCGATGCCTCCCGGGCGCTCGGTCTCGCGGGTGAGCTGGCCACGCGCCAGGCCGCGTTCGCTTCCACGCACCGCCTCCGGCTCCACGGAGGAAAGGCCGAGTCGGAGGGCATCTGCCATGTACTCGTGCTCGAGCGCTACGCGCTTCCCGGCCAGGTCATCGTGGGCAGCGACAGCCACACGCCGCACGCCGGCGCGATCGGCTGCGTGGCGTTCGGCGTCGGTACCACGGCCATCTGCCATTCCTGGCTCACCGGCGACGCGCGGGTGCGGGTTCCCCCCTCGCTTCGGATCCGGATAGGCGGACAGCTCCGCCGCGGCGTGACTGCGAAGGATCTCATGCTCCGCCTCCTGGCCGACCCGGCCATCAGGCAAGGCTCGGCACTGGGCCGCCTGGTCGAGTACACCGGCTCGGCGGTGGAGGCGTTGTCCATCGACGAGCGTGCCACGCTCACCAACATGGCCGCGGAGCTGGGGGCCTTCACCGCCATCGCGCCACCCGATATCGCGGTCGCACGCTTCCTCGAGCGGCACCGTGGCCTCGATCGAACCCGGGCCGAACGGTTGGTAGACGGGCTCGCCGCCGATCCGGGCGCCGAGTACGAGGCAACCATGGAGCTGGATGGTGCGGAGGTTCAACCGATGGTGGCGTTCCCGGGCGATCCCGGCAACGGCGTGCCGCTGGCGAGGCTGGGAACCGTGCCCATCGACATCGCCTACGCGGGAAGCTGCACCGCGGGCAAGCGCGAGGACGTCGAGATGTACGCCAGCGTCTTCGCCGAGGCGGCCCGGGACGGACGCCGGGTGGCGCCCGGGGTTCGCTGCTACGTGCAGTTCGGGAGTGTCGACGTGGAGCGGTACGCGCGGGAGCGCGGCTATCTCGACCTGTTTCGCGCGGTCGGGGCGGAAGCGCTGCCGTCGGGTTGCGGGGCGTGCATCAACGCCGGCCCCGGCGCCAGCGAACGGCGCGAGAGCGTCACGGTCAGCGCCATCAACCGGAACTTCCCGGGGCGATCAGGCCCCGGTCAGGTGTACCTCGCGAGCCCGTACACGGTGGCAGCATCCGCCATCGCGGGACGCATCGTGGCGTGGCACGGCTGATCGCGGTCTCAGTCCTGCGCTACGCGACCTGTGCTGACGGACACACATCGGCGAGCACGCACGCGCCGCAGCGGGGCCGCCTCGCGATGCAGATCTGCCGGCCATGGAAGATCAACAGGTGCGAGAGCAGTGCCCATTCGTCCCTCGGGAACAGCGGCATCAGATCCCGCTCGATCTTCGCCGGATCGTGCTCCCGGGACAGGCCGAGCAGCCCGCTCAGCCGCGCGACGTGGGTGTCGACCGTGATCCCTTCGTTGATGCCGAATGCATTGCCGAGCACGACGTTCGCGGTCTTGCGCCCGACGCCGGGGAGCACCCGGAGCGCCTCCATGGTGGCGGGGACCTCGCTGCCGTGTTCGGCAACCAGCACCTGCGCCATGCCGACGAGACTCCGGGCCTTGTTTCGAAAGAAGCCGGTGGACCGAATGATCTCCTCGACGTCCTCCTGCTTTGCTTCCGCGAGCGCTCGGGGATCGGGATAGCGCGCGAAGAATGCCGGCGTCACCAGGTTGACCCGCGCGTCGGTGCACTGGGCGGACAGGATCGTGGCCACGATGAGCTCGAACGGGCTCTCGTGCTTGAGTGCGCAGGTGGCCTCTGGATACGCCCCCTTGAGGCGCTCCAGGATGACCGCTGCGCGGGCGGAAGCGGGTGGAATTTTTCTCCCCCGTTTCCGCCTATTCATCCGGTTCACCCGCGTCGTGCCCGTGCGAACTCCAGGAATCCTTCGACCGGCCGTGCGTTGAGGACGTCGCCGGCCGACAGCCATCCCTTCCGCGCGATGCCCACCCCAAACTCCACGTTCGCGATCCCGGCGGTGCTGTG
>DASSUE010000347.1:0-13379 GCA_035707305.1 Gemmatimonadales bacterium | reverse complement strand
GCGAAGACGATCGCCCAGGCGCCGACTGCGCCGAGCAGGAGCGGATCCTTGACCCGCGCACCGGCGCCGCGAAGGCTGTCCAGCACGCCGGCGAAGGGTGTGCCCCGGCTCCGCTTCCGCTTGAGCCCCGGACGAAGGTTGACCGTGATCATCATGGCGTGTCGCGTCCGATAGGGGTGGTCACGCGGCCTTCCGGAGCGCCAGGCCGATCGGGAGCATGAGGAGCGGCGCCACGTCGTCGACGTTCAGCGTGTCGAAGACGCCGTCGGCGACCGCGAGTCGCTCCAGCGGATTGGCCGGCACCACGGGCAGCCGCAGCCGGTCGCCCAGGATCCGGTTGAGCCGCTGAATGCGCGAGCCGCCGCCGGTGGTGAACAGGCGACCGATACCACCCGACCGGCTGGCCGACTGCAGGAATGCCGCGGCGCGCTCGATACCAACGGCGAGCTCCTCGCCGCGGGACTCGAGGAACGGCTCGAGCACATCGCTCGGCTCGGTGCTCTGGAGCAGCCGGTCCGCCTCGTCGGCCGAGAGCCCGCGCTCACGCTGCAGATCTTCCCGGAACCGGCGGGTGCCGATGGGGATGTCGCGCGTGAGCACCGGAATGCCGTCTTCGAGGATGTTGATGTTGGTAGTCTCGTTACCGATGTTCACCAGACCGACCACCCCCCGCATGGCCTCGGGATAGTTCACTTCGAACGCGTTATGAAGCGCGAAGGCATCCACGTCGATGACCCCGGGCTCGAGCCCGGCCTCCGACAGGAGCGCCACCTTGGTTTCGATCAGCTCCCGCTTGGCCGCGACGAGGAGCACCGTCATCTGGAGCCCATCGCCTTCGGGATCCAGGATCTGGAAATCCAGCTCGACGTTGTCCATGTCGAACGGCACGTGCTGCTCGGCTTCCCAGCGGATCACCTCGCGCGCCTCCGCCTCCTTCATGCGGTCCATCGTGATCTTCTTGATGATCACGTCGCGGCCGCCGACGGCGGTGACGACCTGCTTCGCCTTGACGCCCGCCGTGGCCATGAGGCCCTTGATGGCGTCAGCAACGATGGCGGGGTCCATGACCTCGCCATCGACTATGGCATCGTTCACGACCGACGTAAACGCGACCTTGGTCAGGACCGGTTCGCCGGACCGATGCGACACGACCACGAGCTTGACGAGCCCGCTGCCGATGTCCAGGCCCACGGTGGTCGTGTTGCGACCAAAGAGTGCCATAGGTGCCCAATTGTTGGAGGGGACAAGCGCTACGCTATCACCGCGTACTTCACAACGTCGAGCCGATGTCCGGCTCCGGCCGAACCAATCGACCGCCAGTCGGATCGTTCTTTGGCTGCTCGCCGGAAGGTGGTATCGCGATCGCCTGCCTCGCGTTCCAGCGCAGCTTTAGCTTGCACCGCGAGGTGCAACCCATGTGCCGCGGTACGATGTGGGGTCTTAACCACTTGCAGATTCAGCAGTTGGGGTTTCAGTTGAGGGCTCGGTTTCGCGCTCGGTTTGCCGGCGCCCCTCCTGTTTCGCAACCCTTTCTCGCATTGCTAGAAGTTGGCTCCAGACAGACCAAAGCCCCTCCGGCCGAGGTCGGCCGGAAGGGGCTTAGTGCATGGGATTGCAGCGACGGTTTCGGCGCCGATCAGTTGTATGAATAGGCGAACGAACGTCCGCGTACTGGCCGCGCAAGGGCCGTCGCGTTGAGCACGTAGGCGAGGGCGCATTCCGAGAAGGCGACCGTCGGATTACCGAGGAAGCTCGACTCGTCGGCCAGCGAGATCTGATTCGCGAGCAGGCCTCCGGTGATCTTACTGCCGGTACCGTTGGTTCTCACCTCGCCCAAGACGATAACCAGTCCGGTGAACTCGAAATTACCGCGAATCTCGAGGTCGCCGTCGACCAGTAGGATGCCCTGCCCGCGGCCGTTCTGGACGTGGATGCTGCCGGTGGCCAGGATGATCGGAGCGTAGGTCTGACACTCGGGGACCCGCCCCCCCGCGGGCGCGCGCCATGGTTCGCCCCAGTTGGTCGAACTTGCGGTGTTGCACCTGGCCGGCGTTCCTGAAGTAACGGGCGACATTCCGTTGTAGGCGCCGGCGTGGAGCGTGAGCGTCGCCCGCTCTCTCAACTCGTTGAACGGATCCTGGAACAGGTTGTCGTTGACCGTGGCGTCGAATTCGTTGATTGGCGGTGCACCGCTAAGCGTATACGAGCCACCACTCGGTTGGACGTCGCCACTGGACCGGATGCCGGTACGTGTCGCGCCCGGGGTGCAGCCCCAGTTGAGCGGCGACGTGTCTTCGCCCTGCACCGTGGAGTTACCGCCGATCCGTACGTCGCCGCCCGCCGTGACGGCCGCCTGGACGTCGAGGTCAGCGATGACGAGCCGGAGCACCGCCGCAAGCGACTGGGTGGCGTTGCCCTGGGTACCACGCGAGACTACGAGGAACAGGTTGTCGTTAAGCTTGGAGAGCGTCCGGTCGGAATAGCTGCCGCCGTAGGTGTTCACCCGCGTCAGCGCGGTCTGACCGCCGACCGCCATGGTGTTCCAGCCGATGTCCCAGTTGACGATGGCTTCCTGCACGCCCGCCTCCGCCGCCTGAAACGCCTGCGACGACACGGTCGTGTTGGTAGAGGTCCGCTGCTCGATCAGGCTGATGTACGTGGTGCCGGCCACGATCGCGCCGATGACCACCAGCGCGACCATGGCAATGACGAGTGCGATGCCCCGCTCGTTCCGGACCGTCGTGACGCTCATGTCCACTCCTCGTGAGAGACGCCGGTCAGCGCATCGCGTTACGCAACGCGACGCGGGTGACCACACTGTCGGTCTGAATCTGCTGATTGCTCGACCCCATGTCAGACACCCGGCTGGTGCTCTGGCTGATCAGCGTCACCTGTATCGTGCGCACATTGGCCGGGACTGCCGTCTCAGCGCCGTTTACGTCGTAGTACTTGAGCGCGAAGCCTAGCGGTGCGAGCGGCCCCAGCATCGGCTGGTAGGCCTCGCCCGGGTTGCTCATGGAACGAGCGTTGAGATACCACCGGTTGTCGGCGCCCTGCATCAGCTTGTAGCTCATGACCTCGAAGGAATGGTACGCCGCTCCGACGATGATGCTGTCGCCGGGGACCGCGTCGTCCGTGGTGATGGCGGTGCCGGCCCGGCCACCATACGCGGCGGTGCAGTTGCCCGCGCCGACAGCGGTGATGCGCTTTCGGAACCAGACGTCGTCGCTCGAGCGATTGGGATTCATATCGCCGTACACCATAAGGGTGTCGCGGCCGGCCGCCACCGCCCGATAGCCGGTATAAAACCCGCCGGTGTCCAGCACGTAGGTGTTGGCCGCGACGTTGCAGATGATGCCGCTCGATCGGACCGCACGGAACGCGATGCTGTCCGCCGCCATGCTGAGGATGTCCGACATCACGGTGCCGGCCGGGTTGCCGGTTCCGGTGACGAATTGGTCGTACCCGATCGAGCGGAGCTCGGCTGGCACGATGAGGGCGCCGGCCCGCATGTTCGACTGCATTTCGGTCCGCTCGGCCTGCGCCCGGGAGACCCGCTGCGTGTTGTGCAGCAGCTGGAAGACGGACGCGCTGACGATCAGAAACAAGACCAACGCGATCAGCAGCTCGACGAGGGTGAACCCGTTGCGCGCGCGCATGTCAGTAGCACCCGATCTCGGTCTGCAGGGTGATGGTGCCGGTGCCGTAGGCCCCCCGGGGATAGGTGACGGTCACCGTCGCCGTGCGGAGGGTACCGGCGTTGTCCACGTTCCAGCTCTCGGTGACCCCGCGCGACGAGACCGGCCCGCCGCTGGCGAAGTTGCCCGAGGTGCACGCGGCCGCCGCTCCCACCGGCACCGCCGCGAGCTTGAGCTGCTCCAGCCGGCGGGTGGCCACTTCGTTGGCGATGGTCATGAGCCGGCTCTTGCCGATCTGCCGGGTGACGAACACCGACGTGCCGACCAGCGCGATGATGCCGATGCCCAGGATGACCACCGCGATCATTACCTCGAGGATGGTGAAGCCCGATTCGGTGCGCTGCTTCACTTTTCGATTCTCCCATAGCCCGAGATGGTGAACGAGTCGCGGGCACCGCTCTTGGTGAACACGATCTTGTTGGGCGCACCCGCGTTGTTGCCCAGCCCTCGCGCGTCCACCCTGTAGGTGGCGCCATCCGGCACCAGCGTGACGCCGTACTGCGCATTGAGGTTTTGCACGGTGCCGACGGTGTCGCGGTCGCTCCCGGCCAACGCCACCTTCCGCGGCTGCGCCGTGAGCCACACAGAGGTGGCGTCCATGTTGAGCGTGACCGAGCGATTCTCATTGATGGCGCGGGTGCGGCCCATCTGGTACAGGTTGATCACCGCGTTGCGTGCCGAGCGGAGGTTCGTCTGGCGCAAGGCAGCCTGCGACTTCGGGATGCCGATCAGCATGAGGATGCCGACGCAGCTGATCGCGATCATCAACTCGATCAGCGTGAACCCGGCGCACGACGCGCGATTGGATCGGAACAAGCGGACCTCCCCGCTGTGGATGCACGTGTCCAGCATGCCCTCTTGCCGAAGGAGTTAGGCACGCTGCGTACCATAGGTTACGACGTTGGGGTGCTTCGGGATAACCAAAATTGCGCGGTGCAAGTCATGCAGTTCGCTGCGTGAACTGCAACTTTCGACGGCACCTCGATCAGACTACGTGCCGACGCAGACCGCTCAGGCGGTGGCCTGTACCCGCCGGAGCTTGTAGAAGAGGGTGCGCAGGCTGATGCCGAGCAGGCTGGCCGCTTCCCGCCGGTTGCCCTTCGAGGCCTCGAGCGCGCGGAGGATCATGGCCTTCTCGACCTCCTCCACCTGGGCGCGGAGATCGAACGAACCATTGAGCGGGATGTGACCCGGGCTGGCTCCGTTGCCGTTGCGGACCGGGGTCAGGGAGAAGTCAGCGGTGTCGAGCGGGCGCGCCCCGCCCAGCACGGCTGCCCGTTCCACCGCGTTGCGGAGCTCCCGGACGTTGCCGGGCCAGGAATGATCCGTCAGCATCGCAAGGGTTTGAGGCGTGATGCTGACCGGATGCCCGAGCCGCTGGGCTGCCTGCCGCGCGAAATGAGCGAGCAAGGCGGGGATGTCCTCGCGCCGCTCGCGGAGCGGCGGGATGTGCAGCCGCACGACGTCGAGCCGGTAGTAGAGGTCGCTCCGGAACTGGCCGCGGTCGACTGCGTCCTGCAGTGGCTTGGCCGTCGCCGCGATCACGCGCACATCCACCTTCTTACCCTCGCGTGCGCCCACCCGGCGGATCTCGCCCTCTTCCAGCACCCGGAGCAGCTTGGCCTGCAGGCCCAACGGAAGATCGCCAATCTCGTCCAGCAGCAGCGTGCCCAGATGGGCCGACTCGAACAGTCCGGCACGGTCAGACACGGCACCGGTGAACGAGCCCTTCGTATGGCCGAACAGCTCGGACTCCAGCAGCTGCTCGGGGATGGCGGCGCAGTTGATGGCCGTGAAGCTCATCTCGTTCCGCGGGCTCATGCGGTGGATGGCCTTGGCCAGCACTTCCTTGCCGGTGCCACTGTCCCCGGTGATGAGCACGGTGGTGTTGTGACGCGCAACCCGGCTGGCGAGCTCCAGGAGCTCACGCATGGATCGGCTCTCGGCCACGACCAGATCGCGGACGGCGTCGGCGCCCAGCGACGATCGCAAGGTCTCGACCTCGCGGCGGAGCCGCTCGCGCTCCTCGGCCTTCCGCACCGTGAGGACCACCTCGTCGGGCCGGAACGGCTTCCGCAGGTAGTCGTAAGCGCCCTCCCGCATGGCCGCGACGGCGGCGTCTTCCGAGCCGTAGGCACTCATCATGATCAGGAGTGCGCTGCCGCGGTCGGCGCGGTAGGCTCGGAGAAACGAGAGGCCGTCCATCCGGGGCATCCGGACGTCGCAGAGAATGAGGTCGAACTCCTCACGGCCGGCGCGGCGGAGGGCCTCTTCCGGATCGGCTTCGGCCACGACTTCGTGGCCCGCATCCCGGAGCAGCAGCGCGAGTGACTGTCGCAGATCCGCGTCGTCGTCAACGATGAGCAGCCGCATGGATCTCCACGAGTGAACGCTCCGCCGCCGGCGTAGGTACGGCCGGCAGAAACACCTTGAACACCGCACCGCCCTCACGGGCGCGATCGACCCAGACGGTACCGCCAGCCTCGTGCACGGTACGGGCCACGATCGCAAGCCCTAGTCCAGTTCCCTCGCCGGGCGCCTTGGTGGTGTAAAACGGATCGAAGATCCGCTCCCGGTCATCTTCCGGGACGCCAGGTCCATCATCTGCAACGCATAGCAGTACGCCGCGCGTACCCGGGTCCACATCGGTGCGCCGGGGCCGGACCACCCACCGGCCGTCGCGCACACGGCGATCCCGGCCGGATTCTGCGGAATCCGGCTCGCTCTGGCGATGCGCAACGCGGTGCCGCGGTTCGTAGGTCTCGGCTGCGGTGGTCACCACCAGCGTGCCGCCCGGAGCCGCCTGGCAGGCGTTGATCACCAGGTTGACCACGACCTGTTCCAATCCGTGCGAACCAACCGCCACCTGCGGAACGTCGGGCTGGAGTGCTACGGTGAGCCGTCGGCCCTTGAACAACGACTGCGCACCGAGAAAATCGAGGCTCGCATGCACCGCCGCGTTCACGTCCGCGGTTCCGGCGCACATCCCGGGCTTGGCGTAGCTCAGGAGACTCTGTACCGTCCGCTCGATCCGCTCGATGGCCACTCGCATCGCCGCGGCCAGCTCGGGATCCGCGCCCCGCCGCCGCAGCAGATCGAGGTAGGTGCCGACGGCGCCGAGCGGATTGCGCACCTCGTGCGCCACCCCCGCCGCGAGACTGCCAAGGCCGGCCAACTTCTCGACTCGGACGATCTGGCTCTGTACGTCGAGCAACGTCTCGGCCATGTGCCGGTATGAGCCGGCCAGCGACTCGAACTCCGCGGTCTGAAACTGCGGCGCATCGGCGGGAATCCGTCCCGCCGCCAGGCGCTCTGCCTCCGCGCTGAGCATCTCGAGCGGCTCCAGCACGTGCCGGCGCACCACGTGCGCCCCGAACACCACGAACACCGCGGTACTGCCGGCCCAGAGCACGACCAGCGCACCGGCCGTCCGCTCGAAATCGGCGTCGGCGAGGAGTGCGATGACCACGCCCATCAGGAGCGCGACCGCCGAGGTCACCAGTCCGAGGTTGACCAGCAGCTCCGTGCGAAGCGAGCGCCGGTCACCCGGGGGGCTCAACGCCCCGCCTGTTGCCGAGCTACGGCGTGCACCCGACGCGGCCCTCGACTGTGGCCGGACCGAGCGGCCCGCCGGTACCGAAGTAGATCGCGCAGGTACGCGTTGTGAATCCGGGCGAACTCGCGGTGGCGCCCCATCCGGTGGCGGTCACGTTGGCCAGCGCCATGGCCACCCCCTGTGAAGGGTTATAGACCAGCACCGCCGCGGGGATGGCCCCGTTGTAGTAGCTGCCGTTATCCGAGGAGTACGCCTCCTGCGCCGTCGCCAGGTTGCGCAGATCGCCCTTCATCTTGGACATGTACGCTTCCTCCTTCGTGGTCCGAAACTTCGGGAGCGCGATCGCGGCAAGGATGCTGATGATCACCACAACTATCAGCAGCTCGATGAGTGTGAATCCGCCTGTGTTATGCCGCATCGGGTCCGGCTCCGAAAGAGGAATTCGTCCCTGCCACTGCCCTGCCCCTGCCCTGCCACTGACTGGTAGCAAGCGGGGCGGCGACCTGCGGCCACCGCCCCTTCCTGCCGCTTGCAGCCCGTTAGGACCTTATGGGCACTGGATCACGCCATCTACCGCAGCCGCGGCGCCCATGCCGACAGTCACCTGGCACGAGTTCGTACCGGTCGAGATCGACGCGTTCTGCACCGTGATCGAGTAGCCGTTGGCCGCACCCGCCGACGCGGTGGCCACGTTACCCGCCGAGAACGAGAAGTTGTACGGCGCAGCCTGGAGCGTGGCCGCGGCGGCCGCGTAGCCAATCAGCGGGTTGTCCGACTGATACGCTTCCTGCGCGGTCATGTAGTTGCGAATGTCGGTCTTGACCGAGGCAAGCTTCGCCTTGTCCTTGGTGGTCGCGAACTTCGGGATCGCGATCGCCGCCAGAATGCCGATGATCACCACCACGATCAGCAGCTCGATGAGGGTAAAGCCCTTGCGGTTCATCTTTGCCTTCCTCCAAATAACGTGGGCCAGCCGTAGTCCGTTAGCGAGCGGGGGTGTGCTCGGCGGCCGTAAGGGGCAACACGTATGCCATGGTTAGCCGCGAGCCTGACAAGTGTCTATAGCATAACGAGTTGGACGGGGTGGGTGCGGTCAGTTGCACCCCCCCGATTTTGGCGGCCGGTCGAATTTTGCAAGATGGTAGGCGACCGGCGGACGATCGGAATCGTGGCTTCGCCGGCGGGAATATGGAGCCGTGTCCGGCACCCGCACAGAACAATTGGACGGGGGCCGGGGCGGAAAAGCGGCTAGACGACCTCACCTTCGTATCGGGACAGTTTCCGGTACAGCGTCGACGGATCGATTCCGAGCACCTCGGCCGCGCGGGTTTTGTTTCCGCCTTCGGCCTGAAGCACGTACATGATGTAGGCCCGCTCGATCACCTCGAGCGTGGGGTTCCGGTACGAGCGTTCCGCCACCAGCGGCTCCTTTTTGCGCTTCGTGATCCGTTCGGGCAACGCGACCGCCTCGATCAAGCTGCCGCGCGACAACACCGCCGCGTGCTCCAGAGCGTTCTCCAGCTCGCGGACATTCCCCGGCCACTCGTAGACCATCACCGCATCCAAAGCATCGGGCGCCAATGCCTTCACATCGGTGGAGGTCTCCTGGGAAAGCGTCTGGAAGAACGCTTCGATCAACAGCACGAGGTCGTCCCGACGCTCCCGGAGCGGCGGCAGGTTGATGTTGATGACGTTCAGCCGGTAGAACAGGTCGGGGCGGAAGTTGCCGCGACGGATTTCCTCTTCCAGATCGCGGTTCGTAGCCGCGATGATGCGAACGTCGACCGGAATCGGCTCGGTGGCGCCCACCGGAATGGCTTCGCGCTCCTGGAGGACCCGGAGCAGCTTCACCTGCAGTGAGGGCGGCATCTCGCCCACCTCGTCCAGGAAGAAGCTGCCGCCCCGAGCCGCGGCGAACAGTCCCTGCTTGTCCCGGACCGCTCCGGTGAACGAGCCCTTCACGTGACCGAACAACTCGCTCTCGAGCAGATTTTCGGGGAGGGCACCGCAGTTGATGGAGAGGAACGGGCCGTCGCTCCGGTTCGACATGTTGTGGATGAACCGGGCGATGACTTCCTTGCCGGTGCCGCTCTCGCCGGTGATCAGCACCGTCGAATCGGTGGGCGCCACATGCTCGGCGAGCTTGAGCGCCTCCAGAAACCGCTTGGACTTGCCGATCGGGCGGCTCACCGCGCCGCCGCTCCGCTCCCGGCGGCGGATCTCCTGCTTGAGCTGCTTGTTCTCGACCTTCACGGCGCGGTAGTCGGACGCGCGCCGCAGGATCGTCACCAGCTCGTCGTTCGCGAACGGCTTCTGGATGTAGTGATAGGCGCCGGAGTTGACCGCCGCGATGGCGCTCTGGAGCGAGGCCTGCGCGGTCATGAGAATGACCGGCGTCATCGAGTCCTGCTCCCGGGCCGCCTGCAGGATGTCGAGCCCGGAGACCTGGGGCATGCGGACGTCGGTGAGCACCACGTCGTGGTTGCCGGTGCGGATCTGCTCGAGCCCGGCCTTCCCGCCCTGGGCGGTCGTGACCTCGAACCCTTCGTTGCGGAGCAGGATGCGAAGCGTGTCGAGGATGCCTGACTCGTCGTCCACGACGAGCACCGACGGCTTTTGACTCATGCGATCTCCTCGGGGCGCCAGTGGGCCGGCAGGAGGATGGTGAACGTAGTGCCCTCGCCGGGCGCGGAATCGACGAACACGAGCCCGCGGTGCGCCTCCACGGCCCGTTGCACGATCGGCAGTCCCAGCCCGGTGCCGCCCGGCCGTCCGGACACGAAGGGCTCGAACAGCCGCTCCCGGATCTCCGCTGGAATGCCGGGGCCATCGTCGCGCACCTGGAGCCAGGCAGCGTCGTCGAGATGGTCGCTGCCGTGGGGTACGTCGGCCCCCTCGGCGGGACGGACGGACACCGTGACCGTGATAGCCTTCGCGGCGGACTGGACCGCGTTGAGCACCAGGTTGGAAAGGATGCGGTGGAGGAGATCAGCGTCGCCCTCCATCACGGTGCGCGGGCCCTCGACCACGATCCGCGCATCCTCCCGGCAATCGGGATGCTCCTTGACCAGCCGGGCCACCGCGGTCGCGACTTCACGCAGGTCCACCGGCACGAACTGTGTCGCGCGCACCCGGGAGAAGTCGAGGAACTCGTTGAGAAGCCGGCTGAGACGATCGCTCTCGCGAACGATCAACTCGGCGAGAAACCGCTCGTCCTGGGTGGCGTAGCGGGAGCGCGAGAGCTGCTCGACCGAGCTTCGGATCGACGCGAGTGGGTTCTTGATCTCATGCGCCAGCGACGCACTGAGCGCGGCCACGGCTTCCAGGCGCTCGGTGCGGAGGTGCAGCTCGTGCAGCTGCTTGAGGTCCGAGATGTCGGTGAAGATGGCCGTCACCGACGGGGCGTCCTGCGCCTCTTGTCGGAACACAGTGGTGCTCAACCCGATGGGAAACAGCTTGCCGCCGTTCCGCGCCACCAGGCCCTCTCCCCGGCTGATCTTGCGGCCGCTGCCGATCCCGGCGACGATGGCAGACCAGAGGTCGGACGAGCGGTCGCGCAGGCGATCGAGCACCGGCTGACCGATGATGTCTCCCTCCAGCTCGAGCAGCCGCTGCGCGGTGGGATTGATGAACGCCAGCCGGCCCCGCCCGTCCACCGTGATCACGCCCGAGCGAATGTTGTGGAGGATGTCGTCGGCCTCGAGCCGGACTCGCACCAGCTCGGTTTCGAGCGTCATCTGCTCGACCCCGGCTTCGCGAAGCCGGTGACTCAGCACACCCACTATAAGGAAGACGATGTTGAAGACTGCGAACTGGGCCCAGAATGCGGTATCGGGCTGGACCCGCTGACCCCACAACACGTCCGCGCAGTACATGGCGGATGCGGCCAACGCCGTGAACACCCCGCTGCCGACGGGGAGCAGAAGCGCATAGGCGGCCACCACCGGCACGTACAGGGCCGGAAACGCCGACTGCGGCTGGCCGGCCACGTGCACCAGCGCGGTGACCAGCCCCAGGTCCACCAGGGCCTGCACCTGGAGGAACCCCGAGCTGGGCAACGTGCGACGCACGAACAACGCCCAGGAGCCGTAGCCGGTCAGGGTCAATGCAAACACGACGGCGATCGTCGCGATGAACGCGACGTCGGGTCGTTCGGTCCAGACCAGCGAGGCACCCAGTAACGCGGTGAGGACCAGCACGAGCCGGCCCGCGAGCAGCCAGGTGAGAAGCGTGCGCTGGGTGGGGAGCGAGGCCCGGCCAGCCCGCCGCTGCGAGCTGCCCGCCTCAGCGCGCCCCGCCGCGGTTGAAGCCATCGGACCCCGGGTTGGCGTCAGCGGAAGTTGTGTGATGGGGTGAAGATAACGGTGACGAACGGCCCCGGTCTATCGCCTGGTCAGCGGTGCGCGGTCACGCCCACCTGAGCACACCAGGTGAGTACCGGACACTCGGTGCAGCGCGGAAGCCGTCCGGTGCAGACCCACTTCCCGAACGGCACCAGCAGGGCGTTGAGCTCGACCCGATAGGCCCTGGGGAGCCGCGCATCCAGCTGGGTGAAGGTTTCCTGCGGCGTGCGCGCGCGGACGTAACCCCACCGGTTGGTCACCCGGTGGACATGCACGTCCACGCTGATGGCGGATGCCCCACACGCGATGCCGAGGGCCAGGTTCGCGCACTTGGGTCCGATGCCGGCGAACTGGCGTACGACGTCGGCGTCGCAGGGGACCGCGCCGCCGTACTCCGTCGCCGCGCGCTGGGCAAGCGCGCGAATCTGGCGTACTTTCGCGCCGCGGAACGCCGCGGGGCGGATGGCATTCTCGATCGCCGCTTCGTCCAGCCGGGCCACCGCGTCGGGGGTTCGAGCGACCCGGAACAGCCGGCGTGCCGCGGGCAGACTCACTTCATCGAGCGTCCGCACCGATATGATGCAGGCGACCAGCTGCTCGAAGAGGGATGTGTACCCCTCCTCGGCCAGCGCGAACATCGCCGCACGCGGCAGATCCCGGGTGGCGGTTCTCAGCCGCCGAACCACGCGATGGATGTCGAACGGGGATTTACCGGCCCGCGAGGGCGTCGAACGCGGCGGCCGTGGCAAGTCCGAAGACCGGGCTCAATTCCGCCGGAGCGCCCGGCTCGTCGCGGCGGGGCAGGTGCATCGCATACCCCAGCGCCGTGACGAGCGCGGTCCGAGCCGCGGGACGCCGTGGGAGACGTGAGCGCGCGATCCCGTACACCACCCCGAGCAACGCCGCATATGCGAGATTGACGGCGGCGGCGAGGGTGCGTGCCCGCCCGCCCGGCAGCGGGTGCCCACGTCGGCGAGCCTGGTCACGAACCGCACGCACCCACGACGACTCAGCCTTTCGTGCGCCGACCCGACCTTCCAATTGGTCGGCGGCGAGCATGGCCAGACCCCCGGCCACGCCCGCCGCCGCTCCGAGCACCGCAGTCCGCAACAGCCCGGTCACCGGACCGCGGCGGTGCGCCGCTCGATACCGGGCCAAGCGGTCGTCCCTACCGTGCGGCGGTCCGGCCCCGACCATCGGGCGGCCGGGGCTCGATTTAGTGACGCCGGAAGCTCCGACAGGGAGCTGGGCGCGTTGACGTGGGCGCCATCGTGCACGCCAACCCCGAGACGCTCCACGAGCTCGCCGCCCAACCACCCCGTGACCAGCGCGAGCCCCACCGCGACCATGGACGCGACCACGGCCTCGGTGGGAGGCGGAGCGGGCGCGCCGCGCCGGAGCAACCAACTCACGATGAACAATCCCACGACAACTACGTTGCCGACGCCGTGCACCAGGCCGATCCGCTTGGCGCGGGTTCGGGCTGGAATTGCCACCCAGTCGATCCACCCGGGGACGGCGGCTGCGAGTCCGCCGATGATACCGGCCGCGATCAGGAAGTACGCGACCTCGAACCAGCGGAGCTCGCCGGTGATGAGTCCGATGATGTCGAACACCACCGCGGTGGTGAGCAGCCCCAGCGGAAAGACGATCAGCATCGGGTGCAACGCGTGACCGAAAAGCCTGACCCTGCCCGACATGGTGCGCCTCCGCGGGTTAGCTCCCGCTGCTCAGGTCCTGCTTCAGCTGCTTGGCCGATGCGAGATGCCCTTCCATCGACGC
>DASSUE010000346.1:0-5222 GCA_035707305.1 Gemmatimonadales bacterium | reverse complement strand
GCCGATGGAGCGCCGCCGCTGACCGCGGGCGACTGGATCTGGAGTGTGATCCACGTGCCCAACCCGCCGATCATCTATCCGCTGGTGCCCTGGTTCGCGGTGATGGCGCTGGGCTACACGCTGGGGGCGGTGGCGCGGATGGAGGTGGCGACCCGTCGCCGGATCTTCCTGCAGCTGGGGTTGGCACTCAGCGCGGCGTTCATCGCCTTCCGGGCCCTGAACGGCTACGGCGACCCATCGCGCTGGTCGCAGCAGTCGTCGCCGGTGTACACCGTGTTCTCCTTCCTCAACACGACGAAATACCCGCCGTCGGCCCTGTACCTGCTGATGACCCTCGGGCCGACGCTCATTCTGGTGAGCCTGTTCGACCGTACGCCCGGTCCCGTGGTGCGGTTCTTCATCACCTATGGCAGGGTTCCGTTCTTCTTCTACATCCTGCATTTCTACGTGATTCACCTGCTGGCGCTGGCCGCCGGCGCACTGAGCGGTTTCGACGTGCGCCAGTTCTTCACCATCGCCTTCCTCTTCCCGCGGGAGTACGGCTACAGTCTGGGAGTGGCGTACCTGGTGTGGATCGGCGTGGTGCTGGCGCTCTACCTGCCGTGCCGGTGGTTCGCCGGCGTCAAGGCTCGGCGGAGCGAGGCCTGGCTGAGCTACTTCTGAGCCGGCTCAGTTCGTCGCTTGGGGGGCGTAGGCCTTTCGCGCCTGCAGATCGAAGGTCGCGCCCCGGACCAGCACGTGGAGCCGGACCCCGATGAGACACACCGGATCGTCCTGCTCCACCTGGTCCATCGAGGAGAACTCCAGTTCGGACGGGTCCACTACGGTGATCGCCCCGGTTCCCGCCACCTCGAACGTGTTGTCGGGTCCGATGAACGCGGCGGTGTCCTCGTCCAGTCCCAGCCCGATCGCGAACGGGTTGTAAGCCAGCGCCGTCAGCAGCCGGCCCAGCCGGTCTCGCTGGCGGAAATGCTGGTCGATGACCACGCGGTTGGTGAGGCCCAGCCCAGGCGACAGGGTCACGCTCCTGGCGTGCGGCGTCGCGCCCTCGTCGCCGGTTGCGATCATGTGCTCCGACAGGAACGCGGCTCCAGCCGACGTCCCGGCGACGTGGACTCCCATCGCGTTCCGTCGCCGGATCGCCCTGGCGACCGACGTGCCCCCCAGTGTAGTGGACAGCCGAAGCTGGTTTCCCCCGGTGAGGAAAATGCCGTCCGCGCGCTCGAGCTTCTCCACCCACTCGTCGCGCTCCGCATCCTGGCGGGTGTCGATCGCCAGGGCCCGCGCGGCACGGACACCCAGCTCGCGAAAGATGGCCTCGTATCGCTCGCCGGTGTCGGGGAGCTGCGACGCGGTTGCGATGATCGCGATCCGCGCGTCGCGGCCGCCGGCGAGGCGCACGAACCGCCGGAGAATCGCCGGATCGCCGATCTTCGATTCGGCGCCGCCCACCGGCACGATGTAGCCGCGCGGCGAGCCGTCGTCCGCCCGGGCGGGGCTCACGGGGATGCTCCCTCGAAGGGGCCCCTCACCGTCGCACGCCGGTTTCGCAGGTGCCACCGTCCGCGAGCCATCACGTCGTCGATTCCTCCCTTGGCGTCGAGTACCACCAGGTCCGCATCCATTCCGACGGCGATCCGCCCTTTGCCGCTCAACTTGAGTAACGTCGCCGGGTTCGCCGTGAACGGCGGCAACGCCTGCTCCAACGCGTGCCCCCCGGCGAGCAGCCGGGCGAGCGTTTCGGCCAAGGCGGAGGGGCTCCCCACCTCGCATCGGGTGACCCGCCCTTCAGGGTCGAACGACGGCAGGCAGCCGCCGCCGTCCGAGCTGATCGTGATGCGTTCCGTGGGGAGGCCGGCGTCCCAGTAACGCACCAGCGCATCGGCCGCATCCCACGCATCGTCGCCTTCCGAGACCGGGAATGCCGTGACGTCGATCGTCACCCCCCGGTCGGCCAGCTCGAGGGCTTCCTCGAACAGGCCGCGGCGCCGGTTGACATGCGTCGGGTTGAACACCCGGGGCGGGATCTCGCTCCGGTCCAGCGCATCCCGCACCAGGTCGAGACCGCGCGCGCCGTCACCGACATGGAGGTGCAAGATCCCCGCCTTTCCGCTCATCAGCCCAGCCACGTGGGCCTCGCTCGCGAGGCGCAGCAGCTCGTCCAGCGTGGGCTGGCTGGAGCGGTGGTCGCTGACGGCGATCTCGCCGATGCCGATGATCGGGTCGACCAGGGCGATGTCGCCCCGCACCGAGCCGGTGAGCGTCGTGGGGGGGACATGATAGCCGCCGGTGTGGCAAAACGCGGTGAGACCGAGTTGGGTCAGCCCCCGCGCGGTGGCCACGAGCTCGGCGGTGGTGCGCGTGACGTCGTCGGTGCCGAGGACGCCCACCGCGGTCGTGATGCCGCCGCGGGTGAGCGCGCTCAGCGCGAGGGGCGGCACCCGGCTCTCCGGCCCCGCCTCGCCGCCGCCACCAGTAAGGTGAGCGTGGCCGTCGATGAAGCCCGGAACCAAACGGCGTCCGCCGAGATCCATCTCGTGGGTGGCCAGCGCGGAAGGAAGCGCGGGCAACCCGTCCCCCATCCAGACGATCTGCTCGCCGGCCACCACGAGGTCCAGGAGGCCGCGCGGTTCGGGCGCGTAGACCTCGGCGTTTCTGAGGACGTGGATCACCGCGTGGCGGCGTCGTCCAGACGGAACTGCCCCGCGGCGAGGTTGAGCTGCTCCGCGGTTGACGCGAGCCGCCCGGCGGAGGTCGAGATCTCTTCGGTAGAGGCGTTCAGCTGCTCGGCGGCAGCCGCGATCTGCTGGGCGGCGGCGGCGTAATCCTCGGTGCCCGCCGAGACTTCGCGCATGCGGCTGGCGATAGTCTCGACCAGCGAGCGCACGTCGTCGGCCGACGCGCTGATGCGGCGGGTCCACTGGTCGTTCTCTTCGGCATCGGCCGCGACGCCCGCGAGCCCGCTCGCGGCCGCATTGGCAGCGTCGCGGGCCGCGAGCCCACCCTGTCCCAGCCGGAGCAGCCGTTCTCGCGCCGTGCCCACCCGCTCGAGCACCGCCTGCACCGTGGTCTCGGTAGAGGAGGCCGCCTGCGCCGCCTGGCCGGCGAGCTTGCGGACCTCCTCGGCGACCACGCTGAACCCTCGGCCCTCCTCGCCCGCCCGGGCAGCCTCGATGGATGCATTAAGCGCCAGCATGTGGGTTTGCTTGGCGATGGCCTTGGTCTGCGCGACGAACTTCTCGATCTCGGCCGAGGCCGCCCGGAGCGCGTCGGCCTCTGCCGCGCCACTCTGCACTTCCTCCGCCAGCCGCGCGAGCTCGGTGCTGCTGGTATCGAGGCGCTCACGATGGCCGCGTGCCAGCCGTGCCAGCGCGGCGTTGCGCTCCGCTGCCTGCGTCGCCCCGGCGGCGAGCTCCTGCGAGATGGACAGGATCTTTCCCGCGTCCTGCGCGGCGGCGCGCACGATAACCGCCTGCTGATTGGCCCGCTCGGTCAAATCGCCCGTCGTCCCGGCGACCTCCTGGGTGGACGCGGTCATCTCCTGCGTGGCCGCCGCGATCTGCTGCGCCATGGACGCGGCTTCGTGGGAGTGCTGATGGATCCCACCCACCAGAGAGCGCAGCCGCTGCAGCATCGCGAGCATGGATCGGGTGAGTCCGTCACGGCCGGCCCCGTTCAAGGTCGCGGACGGTAGAGCGAGATCACCCTCCGCGACGCGGCGGGCGATTCCCTCGGCGGTTCCGGTGGCGGCGAGCACCTGCCGCGTCAGGACGTAGGTGACGAGTTGCTGCAGCACGATCGCCGCGACCGCGAAGATCGCAGCGCTGCGCACGGTCGCCCCTGCGTCACCTGTCGCGCGCCAGAGCAGGAACGCGACGACGGCGGTCAGCAGGACGACGAGGGCGAAACCGACGAGATGGACACTCAGAACGGATTGCCGACGCGGGGGGCTCGTGCCCATGCGCCTCCGTGTGTGCGGATGTACCGTGGAACGAATGAGAAGGTAAGGGTTTGCGCGCGTGCGAGGCAAGCGCATGCGGGGCGGCGACGGTGATCTCGCGCGCCTGCCTTGACCGGCTGGGCGTTCAGCCGTATATGATTCCGTGACAATGTGTCGCGAGCCGAGACGCTCGCAGCGTAGCCTCTCCTGCCGTCATCTCCGATCAGAGTATCCGTCGCGCGGCTTCCACCGGGAGGTCTGCATGTCAAGGCGGGCATTGTACGGGTTCTACCTTCGGTGTTCGTGCGTCGTTCTCACCCTCCTCATCGCGGCCGCCTCCAGGACAATCGAAGCCCAAACCACTGGAACCGTCACCGGCACGGTGACCCGTGCCGAGGGTGGCGCCGGGCTGGCCGGCGTCTCGGTGACGGTACAGGGCACGGGACAGACCACCGTGAGCGGAAGCCAGGGCCGCTACACGCTGCGCAACGTCCCGGCCGGCCCGCGCACCATCGTTTTCCGATGGCTCGGCTACCGGCCCACCGAGCTGCCGGTGACGGTCGAGCCGGGCGGCACCGCGACCCTGGACGCCGCGCTCGAATCGGCGCCCGCGATCCTGAGCGATATCGTGGTGCAGGGCGCCTCACGCGCGCCCGAGCGGATCGTGGAAGCCCCATCCGCCATCTCGGTCGTGGAGCCCCGGCTGCTGGAGAACAACACCATCACCGGGCAAGTGCCGATGGCGCTCAAGGAAACGCCGGGCGTGGACCTGGTGCAGAGCGGCGTCAACGACTTCAACGTCAACACCCGGGGATTCAACTCGTCGCTGAACCGCCGGATGCTGGTGCTTCAGGATGGCCGCGACCTCGCTATCGCGTTCCTCGGGTCGCAGGAGTGGAACACCCTGTCGGTGCCGCTCGAGGAGCTGGGACGGATCGAGGTGGTGCGGGGACCGGGCTCGGCGCTCTACGGCGCGAATGCGTTCAGCGGCGTCATCGCGCTGACCACCCCGACCGCGCGCGAGATCGTAGGCACCAAGCTGACCATCGGCGGTGGCGAGCTGGAGACGCTGCGTGGGGACCTGAGCCATGCGGGGGTCACGCCCAACGGGCGATTCGGGTATCGGGTCAATGGGGGCTACTACCGAAGCGACACCTTCACCCGGTCCCGTACGCTGGCCGACGGCTCCAGCCTCGCGACGGAATACGCTCCCGCGACTGATCAGCCGATCGGTACGGCGCGCGAGGCGCGGCCGCTGTCGGGCCAGACGCTCGATCCGGTG
>DASSUE010000345.1:0-4573 GCA_035707305.1 Gemmatimonadales bacterium | reverse complement strand
TACGCCGGGACGGCCGGATCCTCGGGGTCAAGGACCACTTCGTGCACGACACCGGCGCGTACGATCCCTACGGCCTCACCATTCCCATCAACACGCAATGCACGCTGCTCGGCCCGTACCGCGTGCCGGCGTACGAGAGCGAGTTCACCGTCGCCTTCACCAACAAGACGCTGGTGACGCCGGTGCGCGGCGCCGGGCGGCAGCACGGCGTGTTCGTGATGGAGCGCCTGCTCGACCTGGCGGCCCGGCAGCTCGGCCTGGACCCCGTGGAGATCCGCCGGCGAAACTATCTCGCTCCGGCCGACTTTCCCCACGACCATCAGATCCTGTTCCAGGATTCAGCGCCACTGGTCTACGACAGCGGTGACTACCTCCCCACGCTCGACGCGGCCGCGCGCATGGTGGACTACGAGCGCTTTGTCCGCGACGAACAGCCGAAGCTCCGCGCCGCGGGCCGTCACGTGGGCATCGGCATCGTCTCCTACGTCGAAGGCACCGGGATCGGGCCCTATGAGGGCGCCCGGGTGAGCGTAGAGCCGAGCGGCAAGATCCGCGTCGCCACCGGGGTCGGGACCCAGGGCCAGGGTCACTTCACCTCATTCGCCCAGATCGTGGCCGATGAGCTGGGGGTGGAGGTGGCCGATGTCCACGTGCTCACCGGCGACACCAGCGCATTCCACTGGGGCACTGGCACGTTCGCGAGTCGCGGGGCGGTGGTGGCCGGGAGTGCCTGCCATGCCGCGGCCGCGCGGGTGCGGGACAAGGCGCTGACCCTCGCGGCCGAACAGCTGCGGGTGGACCGCTCCTGCCTCGAGCTGACCGGCGGCCAGGTGCGAGTGGCGGACGACCCGGGGCGCTCCATCCCGCTCGGCGATCTGGCGCGGCGGGCCAACCCGCTTCGCGGTGCGGTGCGGCCCGGCACCGAGCCTGGCCTCGAGGCCACCGCGTACTTCGGGCCCGATCGCGGCAGTACCGCAAGCGGTGTGCACGCGATGCAGGTGGAGGTGGATTCAGAGACCGCGATGGTGAAGATCGTGCGGTACATCGTGGTGCATGACTGCGGCCGGGTGATCAATCCCTTGATCGTGGAGGGACAGATTCAGGGCGGCGTGGCGCACGGAATCGGGAATGCGTTCTTCGAGCAGCTTCGCTACGACGAGAGCGGCCAGCTGCTCAACGCGTCGTTCATGGACTATCTCCTTCCCACCGCATCCGAGGTGCCGGCGGTCGAGATCTCCCACGCGGAGACCCCCTCGCCGCTCAACCCGCTCGGCGTGAAGGGCGTGGGCGAAGCCGGGTGCATCCCGACGGGTGCAGCGTTTGCGCAGGCGGTGGAGCATGCGCTGGGCGATCCCGGGTTGGAGATCCTGGAGATTCCGTTGAGTCCTAACCGGTTGTTTGAGTTGATGCACCGGGCATCGTCGCGCGATGCATAGCGCCTCATATCAGCCGCTGGTCACTGAATTCACCACGGAAGCACGGAAGGCACGGAGGGGCACGGAGAACAGCATTTCTTTGGTCTACGAAAGACCACAACAATGTTGTTTTCCGTGTTTTTCCGTGTTTTCCGTGCTTCCGTGGTGAGCTTTTGGAAGGCGGAGTAGGCCGATGAAGCCGGCGCCGTTCGAGTACCACCGCCCCGCGTCGCTCGACGAGGCTCTCACGCTGTTCGCCGAGCTCGGCAGCAATGCCAAGGCGCTCGCCGGCGGCCAAAGCCTCGTCCCCGCGATGAACTTTCGCCTCGCGCGGCCCGGCGTCCTAGTGGATCTGAACCGGATCGAGTCGCTGTCAGGCATCGAGGAGCTCCCGAGTGGCGGCCTCCGGATAGGCGCCATGACCCGGCAGCGGGCTGTCGAGCGGAGCGCCGCCGTCGCGTCGCGCGCTCCGCTCCTCGCCGAGACCATGCCCTGGATCGCCCACCCGCAGATCCGGAACCGGGGCACGGTGGGCGGCAGTCTGGCGCACGCGGACCCGTCGGCTGAGCTCCCCGCGGTCATGCTCGCCCTTGACGCCCGCTTCGTGGCGGAGCGCCGTGGCGGCAAACGCACGATCCCGGCGGGTGACTTCTTCACCGGCATCCTGAGCACCGCGCTGGCCGACGACGAGCTCCTCGCGGCGGTCGAGATCGACCCGCCGGCTCCCCGGTCAGGCAGCGCGTTCGTCGAGCTGGCCCGGCGGCACGGCGATTACGCGCTGGTGGGCGTCGCCGCGGCGGTGGGGCTCGACTCGCAGGGCGCATGCGCCGAGGTCCGGATCGCGCTCCTCAGTGCCGGTGACACCGCGGTGCTCGCCACAAACGCCATGGCGTCGCTCGCCGGTCGCCGGCCCGATCCCCCTGCGATCGACGAGGCGTCGCGGATGGCGGCGGAACGGGACATCGACCCGCCCGCCGACATTCACGCCTCCCGGGCCTATCGGCGGCACCTCGCGCGAGTACTGGTAGGCCGGGCGCTCCGCGCCGCGTTCGCGCGCACGGCTCGATAGCGGCGCAGCAGGCCGAACCCTTCCTGCCTGGC
Organism: Gemmatimonadales bacterium; assembly: GCA_035707305.1. Taxonomy (GTDB): domain Bacteria; phylum Gemmatimonadota; class Gemmatimonadetes; order Gemmatimonadales; family GWC2-71-9; genus DASQPE01. The sequence goes on along the minus strand of DASSUE010000345.1, from coordinate 2,057 downwards.
GCGGCTTCGCGCATGTTGGGGTTCCTTCCTGAGGCAAACGCGCATGGCTCACGTCGCGCGGGCTGATCTGGTCGAGCTGGCCCAGCCGCTCCCGCCCAATTCGCTGGTCAATCCCGACCTCGCCCCCACCCCGCTCAGCGCCCGGACGTGGGGCCGCTGGCACATCGCGTCACTCTGGGTGGGCATGAGCGTGTGCATCCCCACCTACATGCTCGCCGCGAGCATGATCCAGGCCGGCATGACCTGGTGGCAAAGCCTGGCGGCGATCGTGCTGGGCAACGCCATCGTGCTGGTGCCGATGATCGTCAATGCGCACGCCGGCACGCGCTACGGGATCCCGTTCCCCGTGTACGCCCGCGCCGCGTACGGTCCGCGCGGGGCGCACCTCCCGGCGCTGCTCCGTGCCGTCGTCGCCTGCGGATGGTTCGGCATCCAGACCTGGATCGGTGGGCTGGCGGTTACCGGTCTGATCGCTTTCCTGTGGCCGGGATGGACCGCGCTCGGCGGGGACTGGCGGCTGATGGGATACGGCCTGCCCGAGTACAGCGGGTTTCTGATCTTCTGGGTCGCCAACTTCTATTTCGTGTGGGCCGGCACCGAGAGCATCAAGTGGATGGAGACGCTGTCCGCCCCGTTTCTCCTCGCGGCCGGGCTCGCGCTGCTGGTGTGGGCGATGAGCCGGGTCGGCGGCCTCGGCGTGATCCTCGGCCAGTCGGCGGCGCTCACGCCCACGCCGCGGCCGGAGGCCGGCGGCTGGCTGTTCGGCATCTTCGTGCCCTGGTTGACCGCGATGGTCGGCTACTGGGCCACGCTGTCACTCAACATCCCTGACTTCACCCGCTACGCGCGGAGCCAGGCCGATCAGGCGGTGGGCCAGGCGGTCGGGCTGCTCACGACCATGCCGTTGTTCGCCTTCATCGGGATCGCGGTCACCAGCGCGACCGTGCTGCTGTACGGCGAGGCGATCTGGAACCCCGTCGACCTGGTCACGCGGCTCGCCGGCGAGTACCGGAACCCGCTGCTCGGCGTGCTCGCGATGTTCGCCATCCTGGTGGCGACGATCACCACCAACGTCGCGGCCAACATCGTAGCGCCGGCGAACAGCTTCGCGAATCTGAGCCCCGGCCGGATCGGCTTCCGGGCCGGCGGGCTCATCGCCGGCGTGCTCGGGATCGTGATCCTGCCCTGGAGGCTGCTCGACATGTATCAGAGCTGGCTGATCGCCTATTCCGGACTGCTTGGCGCGGTGGGTGGGGTCATCATGTGCGATTACGTCGTCATTCGGCGGGGAAAACTCAGGCTTGCGGATCTGTATCGGAGCGACGGAGCGTATGCCTACACCGCAGGGGTGAACCGGGCGGCCATCATCGCGACGGGGTTCGGCGTGCTGGTAGCGCTCCTCGGGCTCGTCGTTCCCGGCCTGGGCTTTCTCTTCAGCGGCGCATGGTTCAGCGCCACCATCGCCTCGTTCCTCCTCTACTACGCGCTCATGCGGAAGGCCTCATGAAGCTCTACGATCTCTCCCAGCCGCTGAATCAGGAGGTTTCGTTCTGGCCCTACTATCCGCCGTTCGAGGTGAAGTACATCAAGCGCAAGGCGGAGCACGGCGTGAACGCGCAGTACATCCAGACGTCGAACCACATGGGGACACACCTCGATGCGCCACGACATTTCGTCACGAACGGGCGGACGATCGACCAGATCCCGATGGAGTGGCTCTGCGGTCCCGGCGTCGTCGTCGACCTGCGCGACGCGATGGGGGAGCTCGCCGTCTACACGCCCAGGATGATCGAGGACCGCGTCGAGGTGAAGAAAGGCGACATCCTCCTGCTCCATACCGGGTGGGAGAAGTACGCGCAGTTCGGGGACACGCCTGACGAGGAGCGGTACATCCATATGCACCCCGGAGCGCACCCGGACATGGTGCCGTGGCTGCTCAAGAAGAAGATTCACATCTGGGGCGTGGACTGTGTCTCGACCGATCATCCGATGAACCTTCCCATCGGCCGAGTCCTGGGCAAGGGAATGCACGGCCACTGCGACCGCGTGCGGGCACG
>DASSUE010000344.1:0-11005 GCA_035707305.1 Gemmatimonadales bacterium | reverse complement strand
GCTTACGCGCAAGCTTGGGAAGCCCTGGTCGATACCCATGCCCGCCAGGCAGTTCAGTTCGTCAGCGAGTTTGCCCCCCGCCTGCCGGTGCTCGAGGCAACGAAGCTGTATTTCCGGGTCACCGCGATCCCCGAATCCATGCGCGAGGTCGTGCGGTCACGCACCCTGATCTCGCTCGACGTCGACGTGCTGCCGCCGCTGGCGCCGCTGCCAGCTCTGAGCGGGTGGCAGCGTTTCCGTCCCGACCTTTGGTTGGAGCACCGGCGGCAGCGAGTGCGCTATCAGGAAAAGACCGTGGAGCTGGCCCGTATGGTGGGAGCCCGCGCCACCGAAGCGGTCATCGCGACCCACGTGGAGAACGCCGTGGGCTTCACCCACCTGGTGGAAGGCGTAATTCCGGCCAACGCCGCCATCGTCCGCTACCTCCGCGAATTCGGGCTGCCGGACGGCCTGGCTCAGATGGTGAGACAGCGGGCACAGGCACGAGTCGCCGGCCGCGAGCTCACGGCGCAATACGACGACCCCGAGCAACAACTGGCCTCGACCCCGGTCCTTCCCGAACCCGCCGGCGAAAGCGTCTGAACCACTGCGAATCCGCGCGTCCCACGTCTCCGTAAGAAACGGCATGGGCGCTTCGGTGGCGGATGGGAGCTTCTTCGGCGAGATCTGCCGTGCAGAGCGGATGGTCGACGTGGTCTTCGCCGAGACGCAGTACCGGCAAGGATCAACTGTGCCGATGCACGCGCATGAGAGTCCCCTGCTCTGTCTCGTCGTGCAAGGCGCGTTCGAGGAGAACAGCGGAGCCCGACGTCGCCTGTTGAGCCGGGGAGCGGTGCTCTTCCATCCAGCAGGCGAGCCGCACGCGCATCGCTTCGATGAGCCGCGCACCCGCTGTTTCAGCGTCCAGCTCGGACCGGCGTGATTGGGCGAAGCGGTCCACGACGCGCGCGCAGGCCTGGACGGCCCGCGCGAATGCTGCCGGGGGCGGCTCGCATGGCTTGCCCGGCATTTGTACGATGAGTTCGCGCGTGAGGCGAGCGCGTCGCCGTTGGTGCTCGAGGGCTTGCTGCTCGCGCTGCTGGGCGAGCTCACGCGGCGAAGCCCAGCCGGTGAGCGAGGACATCCAGCGTGGGTCGCTCGTGCGAGAGAGCTGGTGGAAGCCCGCCTACGGCTCCCGATTCGCCTTCCCAGCATCGCGGCCGAGCTCGGGGTGCATCCCACGCACCTCTCGCGCACGTACCGGCGGGCGTTTGGCGAGAGCCTCTCCGGCTACCTCCTCCGGCGGCGCGTAGAGATTGCGAGCGCGGCGCTGGCCGACCCCGAGATACCGCTCGCGCAGGTGGCTCAGGAGACCGGGTTCGCGGACCAGAGTCACCTCTGCCGCAGCTTCCGCCGGGTTACGGGTTTGACGCCCGGCGCCTGGCGGCGGCGCCGATAAACCGGCTCTCGTACTCCATGTAGGTTGCCGTGGCCGTTGCCGCCTCCCGCCCGTGGTATCGCTCCACCACCCGCAGGGCGAGGTCGATGCCCGAGGTGAGCCCGCCCGCGGTCGCAACGCGGTCATGCTCCACGAAGCGAGGGCCCCGCTCGAGCTTCACGTTGGGAAAGCTCCGCTCGAAATCATCCCAGAATTCGTGATGCGTCGTGGCGGTCTTCCCGTCGAGCAGGCCGGCCCGGCCTAGAACGAACGCGCCGGTGCAGACTGACATGATGAGGTCGGCGGTCCGGGCGCGCGCACCAAGGAACTCGAGCGTGGCATCGCTCGACCGGTGGGCGGGAACCACGACCACCTTAGCGGCGGGCGCGGTGCGATAATCGTAGTCGGGCACCAACTGGAGCCCGCCGGTCGCCCGGAGCGGTTTCGTAGATGGCCCCACGGTGAAGATCGAGAACCCGTGGACCTCCCAGGGCCCGGCCGTGTCGATGACGTTCACACTGTCGCCGACCAGAAATGCAACCGGGATGGGCTCTGCGGCAGTCGCCCCGAAGAGGCGTTGCCCGGCGACGACGGAGGCGATGCCGGCCGCCGTGGCGCCAACGAACGTGCGACGATGCATGGCTGTCTCCTGACGAAAGCTTCAATCTGAGACGGTCATGTCGCCAAGTATTGTACGGTGCAAGCGGCATTGAACGGCGTTAGCGGGGGCGCGGAAGGATCGCCTAGCGCGCCTCTGGATATTCCTCGAGGGATGCGACGGCCGGCTCGCAACGTAGACCGGAAACCGCATCGTCGCTGAGCGTGGCGACGAACCCCCGCCTGCCCGGGTCGTATTCGCCGGTACCCGCACCATACAGCCTACTGAGCGAATCGGCGATCGCGGCCGGGTTCCTCACAGACCCCGCGAGCAAGACGATGAACTCGGCGGGTTTGGAAGGCTCGTAGACGTAGACCGAAGCTGGTCTGGCGCAGTCCGCGGGGAAGGTGTCGGATTGCAGCCTCGGCGGTTCGCCGAGGCGGCGGCGGGTGTCGCGGGCGGTGAACCCCGAGACCGTAGGCGCGGGCTGTTCGGCTCGACCAGGGATGAGATAGAGCCAAGCGACGGCAGCGAGGAAGATCGAGGCCGTAAGCAGCGCGGCCCACCCCATCCAGCGGCGTCCCGAGTCACCGGGATTGGGTCTGCCGCAGGAGGGGCACGCGGGCGCGCCGGCGCGCACTTCGACACCGCAGTCGCGACACGTGATCGTGGGTCCGCGAAGCTTGGACAGGTCGACCAGGAGGTTGCCACGATCGTCCTCGCCACGCAGCCGGGTCGGATTCTTGAGGCCGCAGTTGGGACAACGCTCGGCCAGCGTACTGACCTCCCGGCCGCAGTCAGTGCAAGGCTTCAACGCCATTGGGGGGATCCCGCGTCGGCACTGGTCATATGGCGCTTGCGCCTGCTGGCAATCGGGTCGCCGAAGCCCGCGTCGGGCATCGGATACAGTGAAGCGCTGGCCCTCCGGCGGTGGCGCCGGCTGGCGACGGCCCGAGTTCATGGGGCATGCACCAGGATGCGGCAGGGCGCCGGTTTTCGCCAGAGTGGTGGCGTCGGCCAGCGACGGGACGTTGGGAGCCGCTTGTTCGGGCAGGCCGGCCTTGCGCCAACCGGGACGCCTGGGAAGATTCCTTCCCCCTCTGCAATCCAGCAACGGCCAACCCATCGTGGTGGGCGAGGAAAGCATGCATCAGAACTGCCCTCGTTGCGGCATCGAAGTCCGGGGTCAATCCCGCTGCCCGCTCTGCAGCACCAGTCTCGTCCGGGTCAATCTTCGGCGTACGCTGCTATGGGCGTTGGTCGCCGAGGAATTTCTCTTGCTCCTTGGGCTCGTCTTGCATCGCGGTGTGTAAAACGGCGATGCGATCTTCCAACCGTCAGCCCTCCAATCATTTGGCGGCAGGTCACCTCCGGCGGTAGGCTGTCCGTCACCACTCCTACCGCGCCCCACTCGCGGAATTGCCGGGCCTCGGCAGAGTCGTTGACGCCCGACACATAGACGCGGGCACGAACACCGGCGAGCGCGGCGGCTACCTCGCGGGTGATCTGCTCACGAGGCAGGACGACGACACCTACGAACGCGTCGCGAACGAAGAGCGCGATGGCCGGGGTCTGCAGACCGGGATCGGTCGGGGCGTAGACCACAGACGGGAATGGATAGGCCTTGAGCGCGTAGACGAGGTCCTCGGGGCGCCTCAGCACCGGGTGGATGCGATCCATCACCGCAGCGTCCTGCTGGCGAGCCTCGGCGGCCATGGCGTCAAGCGTGGCCGCCGCCTCGCCCTGCGGAGCGAACAGCCAGTGGGCCAGCGGATGCGACTTGGCGAGCTCGACCGCGGGCGCAACGTCGCGCGCGGTGGGGATCGGAACCTCGAGCACTCTGAATCCGCGCTGGTAACTCTGCCGCGAGGCGGCTGAATCGACCGCACCGTTCACAGCGCCTGCGCGCGCGATGGTCGAAGTACACCACGTCCAGTTGTCGTCCGCTCGTGCCGTCCGAAGCGAGCGAATCTCGCCAGCCAGGTGCGCCCATCGCTTGTCTTCGACGCACGCTTTGAATCCCAGCGCTATGACGCCGGCGGTCGCGAATATTGCGGCCACGTGCAGTGGCCACTTTCGACGGCGCTGAGACCGGGGGACCATAGAACCGAGAATGCTGCGCCGTTCCGGCATTCGCCAGCCTGACCGGCGCCGTAACAAAAGCCTCGCACGCCGTGCGAGGCGAAGGATTGCGGCAGTGGGCCTGGGTAGAGTTGAACTACCGACCTCACGCTTATCAGGCGTGCGCTCTAACCACCTGAGCTACAGGCCCTTGCGGGGCACGTGAAGCTAACGAGCGGGTCTGGGCGAATCAACCCGGACACTGCGACCGGGCCGCTCCTCGCCCCCAACGCAACGAGCCCGCGTGGGCGGGCTCGCTCGCATGGCAGGCTCACCAATCAGCGGAGGTCTTCGTCTTCCTCCAGGTCTTCCAAGTCGTCAAGGTCCTCGTCGTCGAGGTCCTCGTCATCATCCACGTCCTCGTCGTCGTCGTCGAACTCCTCATCCTCCTCGTCGTCGAATCCGAAGCCGTCGTCTTCGAACTCGTCCTCGTCGTCGTCGAATTTGCGACGCATCTCCAAGGCCTCCAACGAGGTCTCCCAGGCCAGCATGATATCCTCCGCCAAAGAGAGAGGTGAACCCTCTAGCTACGACGCATCCAACACCCGGGCGGCCCGGGCGGCTTTTTTCCTGTCGGTCGCCTGCAGCAACCGCTTGCGGAGCCGGATGCTCTGGGGCGTGACTTCGATCAGCTCATCTTCCTCGATGTACTCGAGGGCGTACTCGAGCGTGATCTCGCGGGGCGGCTCCAGCAGGATGTTCTCGTCCGACCCCGAGGCCCGCATGTTGGTGAGTTTCTTTTCCTTAGTGACGTTCACATCCATGTCGCCGGGCCGGGCGCTCTCCCCCGCGATCATCCCCTCGTACACCAGATCTCCCGGCTTCACGAACATCTGGGCCCGTTCCTGCAGGTTCCCGAGCGCATAGGCCACCACGGTGCCCTCGCGATCGGCCACCATGACGCCGCGCTTCCGGCCTGCCAGCGGGCCCGCCCACGACCCGTAGTCCAAAAAGCGATGGTGCATCGTGCCAGTGCCGCGGGTGTCGGTCAAAAACTCCGAGCGGTAGCCGAAGAGGCCCCGGGCTGGGATCCGGAAGGTGAGGCGGACGGCCCCTTGTCCCGGATTCTTCATCTCCAGCAGCTCGGCGCGGCGGGGTCCCAGCTTCTCCATGACGACCCCCATGTACTCTTCCGGCACATCGAGCATCAGCTCTTCGTACGGTTCCAGCCGCTCACCGTTTTCGCCCACCCGGGTGATCACCCGGGGGCGGGACACCTGAAACTCGTAGCCTTCCCGCCGCATCGTCTCCATCAGGATGCCCAGATGCAGCTCACCGCGGCCCGACACCGTGTGAGTGTCGGGGCTGTCGGTGGGCTCCACCTTGAGAGCCACATTCCGCTCCAGCTCGCGAAAGAGCCGGTCGCGTAGCTGGCGGCTGGTGACGTATTTCCCCTCACGCCCGGCGAAAGGCCCGTTGCTCACGATGAAATCGGCCGAGATGGTCGGCTCTTCCACCGCGATCCCCGCCAGGCGCTCGGGGTGGGTGGGGGCGACGAACGTCTTTCCAATTTCGATGCCCTCAAACCCGGACAACGCCACGATGTCGCCGGCAGCAGCCTCGCCGACCTCGACCCGGTTCAGCCCGTCGAACGTATACAGCTTCGTTACCCGCCCCTGTTCGAGCTGCTCATCGGCCACCAATCCGGGGGCGCCCAGCGGCAGCAGCGCCACTTGATCGCCCACTTTGACCCGACCCCGCTCGATCCGGCCGATGGCGATACGGCCGAAGAAGGTCGAATGGTCGAGCGTGGACACCAGCATCTGAAACGGCCCCTCGGGATCGCCCTTGGGCTCGGGGACGTGATCGAGGATGGCCTGGAACAGCGGCTCGAGATTCACCCCCGGATGGTCCAGCTCCCGCGTGGCGGTGCCGGCACGGCTCGAGGTGTACAGGAACGGGGCGTCGAGCTGCTCGTGCGTGGCCTCGAGGTCGATGAACAGCCCCAGCACTTCGTCGTGCACTCGGAGCGGCTCGGCGTCTGCGCGGTCGATCTTGTTGATCGCGACGATGGGCCGGAGCCCCAGTGCGAGCGCCTTCCGGGTGACGAACCGGGTTTGCGGCATGGGGCCTTCCGCCGCATCCACCAGGATGAGCACCCCGTCCACCATGCGGAGGATCCGCTCGACCTCGCCACCGAAGTCGGCGTGACCCGGTGTGTCTACGATGTTGATCTTGACGCCCCGCCAGCGCACCGCGGTGTTCTTCGCGAGAATGGTGATCCCCCGTTCCCGCTCGAGCGGGTTGGAGTCCATCACGCGCTCCTCGACCTGCTGGTTGGCCCGGAAGGCCCCCGCCTGGCGGAGCATCTGATCGACCAGCGTCGTTTTGCCGTGGTCGACGTGAGCGATGATGGCGAGATTGCGGATCACTTAGAAGGGCTTCCGGCTCTCACTGAGCAGAGTTACAGCGCACTACCCGGACCGCCGGGGGCACCGCGGGGCATATATAGACAGCACCCGTCCAGCCCGCAAGACGGTAAAGGCCACGGTGGTGAGCTCTTTCAAAGGAGGGACCACGGACTAGTGCCGGTGGTCGGGGTCGCTCTGGCCCGGCGGGCAGTCCAGGCACCCGTCCTGGACCTCGAGTTGAATCGTTACGTGGCCAATGCCGAGGCCCGCCATGCGTGACCGGATGCCCTCCAGCACGCCGGGATGGGACCGGAGCTCGGGCACTACGGCGTGGCCGCTCATCGCCACCATGCCGCTGGTGACCGTCCAAACGTGCAGGTCGTGCACCGCGGTGACCCCGGGAACCTCGCGGATTCGCCGCTCCACCTCCGGCATCGAGACGTGCTTGGGCACCGCCTCGAGCAGGATATCAGTGCTCTCGCGCACCAGCCGCCACGCGCCGAACACGATGAGCAGGGCGATGGCCACCGACACGATGGGATCGGCCAGCGCCCACCCGGTGAGCGCCACGATGGAAGCGGCAGCCACGGCACCGAGCGAACCGAGCAGGTCGCCCAGGACGTGAAGGTAGGCTCCTCTGAGGTTCAGGCTGCCGTGCTGATGCCCGTGCAGCAATTGCAGGCTGATGAGGTTGACGACGAAGCCGGTGACCGCCACCGCCAGAAAGAGCCCGGTGCGGATGGGTTGCGGGTTGCCGATACGGTCGATCGCCTCGACCACAACCCAGCCGGCGATGCCGATCAAAGCGGCCCCGTTCACCAATGCCGCCAGAATCTCCCAGCGCTGATAGCCGTAGGTCTTGGCATCGTCAGCGGGTCGCCGTGCGATCCAGCTCGTGAGGGCCGCGAGCGCCAGGGCGCCTACGTCGGCGAGCATGTGGCCCGCGTCGGCGAGCAGCGCCAACGATCCGCTGAGCCATCCGCCGATCGCCTCCACCACCATGAACGTCGCCGTGAGGGCGAGAACGACGCTGATGGGACGATGGGCAGATGGCCGGATGGCCGGATGGCCCGCGGCTAGTTGGCGGCAATCCGCGCGTGAGACCGTCATGGGCGAAACCTAACCTCCGTCTTTCCGAGGATCGGTCCCTTCGTCCACCCGGAGGCGAACCGCCTCAGCGTGTCCGAACAGCCCTTCCGCCTCCGCCAGCGCGATGATGTGGTCCGCATCGGCCGCCATCCGGGCGGCGCTGTAGCGGATCACACTGGTGCGTTTGATGAAGTCGTACACTCCCAGTGGCGAGGCGTAGCGGGCGGTGCCCGCGGTGGGCAACACATGGCTCGGACCGGCCAGATAGTCGCCAACCGGCTCCGGGGTGTCGTCGCCGAGGAAGATTGCCCCGGCATGACGGATCGCCGCCGCGATGCGCTCCGCCCCCTCGGCAACGATCTCGACGTGCTCGGGCGCTCGCAGGTTCGCGACGTCCACGGCGGCCGCGATGGACGGGACCTGGACGATGAGGCCGTTCCGCTCGAGCGCGAGCCGGGCAATCGCCGCCCGCGGCGCACGGCTGAGCTGCCGCTCAAGCGCTGCGGGGATGGCATCCGCGAGAGATTGGTCCGGCGTTACGCACCAAGCCGACGCATCTTCGTCGTGCTCGGCCTGTGCAATGAGATCCGCCGCCACACGCGCCGGATCGGCGCCGCTGTCGGCCAGCACCAGCACCTCGGTGGGACCCGCGATCATGTCGATCCCAACCTGCCCCACTAGCTGCCGTTTTGCCTCGGCAACCCAGCGGTTGCCCGGGCCAACGATCTTGTCCACTCGTGGGATCGTAGCGGTGCCGTATGCCAGCGCCGCTACGGCGTGCGCTCCGCCCACCCGAAATACCCGGGTCACGCCGGCCAAGGCGCACGCCGCCAGCACCGGGTCGGTGACCCCGCCCGGCGGGATGACGGCGATGATCTCTTGCACCCCCGCGACCACAGCCGGGACCGCGTTCATCACCACCGAGCTGGGGTAGGAGGCCTTGCCGCCGGGGACGTAGACTCCCACCCGGTCGAGCGGGGTCACCCGCATGCCGAGCACGGTGCCGTCGGGCTCGCTCACAGTGAAGCCCTGGTCGCGCTGATAGTGGTGGTATGAGCGCACCCGGTCCACCGCTACGCTCAGCGCGGCGCGCAGTGGGGCAGGAATCCGGTCGAGGGCGGCCTGCCAGGCATCGGCCGGCAGCTCCCATTCGGCCGGCGCCATGTCGACCCGGTCGAGCTCGCGGCTGTACTCCCGAACGGCGGTATCACCCCTGGTGCGCACCGAATCGAGTATCACCGCGACGTGCTCGCGGGTCACGCGATCGCTGCCCAGGGGCTGCGGCAGGAGCTGATCGAGTCGGTCGAACGGCGGAACCGCAAGCCGGCGGATCACGGGCACTCTCGCGCTAAAGCCGCTTCAACGTTAGACTTATAGCCAGATATGGAACCGTCCCAACCTACCTCCACCGTGGTGGGGGTGCTGTCCGTCGTAATACTGGTTCTGGCGAACGCATTCTTCGTCGCCGCGGAGTTTGCGTTGGTGGGCGCGCGCAAGACGCGCCTCGAGGAGATGGGACGGAACGGCGACCGCAAAGCTAGGCTTGCCCGCCGGGCTATTCAATCGCTCGACCGCTACATCTCCGCCACCCAGCTCGGCATCACGCTCGCCTCACTCGGTCTGGGCTGGATCGGCGAGCCGGCGCTGGCGCACCTCATCGAAGGCGCCTTCAGCTGGCTCCCGGCTCCGATCGGGAGGATCGCCACGCACGCGGTGGCTTCGGGCATCGCCTTCGCGATCATCACCGTGCTGCACATCGTTCTCGGCGAGCTGGTGCCGAAGGCGGTGGCGCTGCTTTTCCCCGAGCTGGTGAGCTCCTGGGTAGTAGTGCCGCTCATGGGCTTTGCCTGGGTGATGGCCGGCCCCATCGCGGTGCTCAACGGCGCCGCCAACCGGTTGCTTCGCTTCTTCAGCATCAAGCCTCCGAGCGAGGCCGAGCGGCTCCACTCGCCGGAGGAGATCCGGCTGCTGGTGGAGCAGAGCCAGGAAGGAGGCAGCATTCTCCAGCGCGATGCGCGGCTGCTCGAGGGGGTCTTCGAGTTCAGCGAGAAGACGGCCCAGGAGGTGATGACGCCGCGCACGCAGATGGTGGCGCTCGACGGCGATCTCACCGTGGAGCAGGCGGCGGACGAGGTGGCGCGCGAGCGGCGGAGCCGGTATCCGGTTTACACCGAATCGCTGGACGAGATCATCGGCGTGGTGCACGCCAAGGACATTCTGAGCGCGCTCCGGTCGCGGGCGGGCGCCAAGGTCCGCGACATCATGCGGCCCCCGCTGTTCGTTCCCGGCACCCGGGAGGTCGAGGACGTTCTGGCCGACATGAAACGCCTCAAGACCCATCTCGCCGTGGTCCTGGATGAGTACGGGGGGACCGCGGGACTCGTGACCATGGAAGACCTGCTGGAGGAGATCGTCGGTCCGATTTTCGACGAGTACGATCCGCAGGAGCGGCCCGCACCGGCCCGCGGCGGCGCTCTGCTGGACGGCGGCATGCCGATCAGCGACTTCAACAACGAATACGGCACCGAGTTGGATGACGCCGACTACAACACGATCGGCGGCTACGTCTTCGGCCAGCTCGGCCGCCTGCCTCGCGCCGGAGATCGGGTGACGGCGGGGGCGCATACGCTCGAGGTAGCGGAGATGGACGGCCGGCGGGTGAAGACTATACGGCTGCATCAGCCAGCACCCGTGGTGGAAGAGGTCAAGACCGAGCAGTGAGCATATATCTTCCCGCCGATGCCGCGACCATTCATCGCCGCCACCCCACCGGGTGCCCTCGATCTCACGGGCGCAGCGCTTCGGCGCCGCCGTGCCCTGCAGCGCGCCATGCTCGGCGTGCTGGATGCCGCGGGCTATGAGGAGCTGAGCCCACCTACCTTCGAGTACGAGGAGGTTTTCCGCGGAGCTGGCGGGGCCGAAGTGGCGGAGAAGCTGGTACGTTTCGTAGACCCCGACGGCCGAATCCTCGCGCTCCGATACGATTTCACGTCCAGCGTCGCCCGGATGGCGGCCACCACCTTCGCCGATGTCCCCCGACCCCTGCGGCTGTGTTATGCCGGCCCGGTGTACCGGCAGGAGCCGGAGCGCGGTTCGCGTGCGCGGGAGATGCTCCAGGTCGGCGCCGAGCTCGTGGGCGAGCCGGGGCTCGCGGGTGACATCGAGATCGTCCGGTTGACGATCGCGCTGCTCAGGTCGGCGGGGATCACCGATTTTCAGCTGAACGTCGGTCACGTCGGGGTGCTCGCCGGCGGGCTGTCCGCGCTGGACGACGCGATCCGAGCCGACGTGCGCCGATGGATCGACCGCAAGGATCGCGGGACCCTCGCGCGTGCGCTGGCCGATGCGCCTCCGGATGCCCGGGCGCTGCTCGAGCTGCCGTTCGCGATCGGGCGGCGCGACGCTCTGGAGCGGATCGCCGGAAGCGCG
>DASSUE010000343.1:0-4172 GCA_035707305.1 Gemmatimonadales bacterium | reverse complement strand
GCCGCGCCGCGGGCCGAACTTCGCCCTCCGCGTGTCGGGCGCGTCGATGATCGACGACCACATCCTCGACGGCGACTACGTCGTCGTGCACGGCAAGCAGACCGCCGAAAACGGCGAGCTGGTCATCGCATTGGTCAACGGCTCGGAGGCCACCGTCAAGCGGTTCTACCGCGAATCCGGTGGCTGGATCCGGCTCCAGCCTGCCAACACCGCGATGCAGCCGATGCGGTTTCAGGAGCGCGACGTCCTGATCCAGGGCATCGTCGTCGGCGTGATTCGGAAGTACTAGGAGCGGGTCGCCGCTCGCAGCCGCTCGAGCACCGCCGCCGCGCGACCGTCGTCCAGCGAGCGCGTCGCGCGCTCCACCGCCGCCGCGTAGGACAACCCCAAGCCCGCCACATAGAGCGCCGCCGCCGCATTGAGCAATACCGCGGCGCGGGTCGCTGCTCCGCCGTCGCGCGCCAGGAGCCGCTCGATCCGGCCGGCGTTCTCGCTCGGTTCTCCCCCACGCAGATCTTCCAGGTCGTCAACCGCCAGCCCCGCGTTCGCCGGATCGACCGTCCATTGACCGACGCGCCCGTCCCGCACTTCCCAGACCCGAGTCAGCCCGCGCGGGCTGATCTCGTCCATGCCGATGTCGGCGTGCACCACCAAAGCGTGGATCGCACCCAAGTCGCGGAGCGCCTTGGCCACCAGCGGTGCCCGGGTGTCGTCGCTCACCCCGATCACCTGCCGCCTCACGCCGGCCGGATTCACCAACGGTCCGACCAGGTTCATGATGGTCGCGACGCCCAGTTCCTTTCGGGTCGGACCCACGTGCCGCATCGCCGGGTGATAGGTGGGGGCAAACAGAAATATCAGGCCCACGCTGCCCAGGACCGTCGCAGCGCGGTCGGGGGCCAATGCGATATTGACGCCGAGCGCCTCGAGGACGTCGGCCGATCCGCAGCGTGAGGTAAAGCTGCGGTTCCCGTGTTTGGCGACGGGCACTCCGGCCCCCGCGACCACGAACGCAGCCGCGGTTGAAACGTTGAGTGTGCCGACCGCGCCCCCACCGGTTCCACAGGTATCCACCAAGCGATCCGACTCGCCGCAGGTGAGCGGCACCATTGCCCGTCGCAGGGCAGCGGCGGCTCCGGCAAGATGCTCCACCGACTCCCCGCGCGCCCGGAGACCCATGAGCAGGGCGGCGGTCTGGGCCGACGTTGCGGCCCCGGCCATGATCACGTCGAAGGCAGCCGCGGTCGCGTCTCTGCTCAGGGGGGTGCCGTCGGCCAGGCAATGGAGCGCGGCCGCGAGCGCACTGGAGGGGCTCGAGGTGGAGGCGATCGTCACCGGGTGGAAAATGACGGTGGAAAGGGTGGCTCAGCCCTCGAAAACGTATCGTATCACCACACGTTCTGTCAATTGCCACAAGCACTTGCGGTTGTTGCCCCCGCTTCGTCGGAGGACTACATTTCGGACACACGATGCGGCAGACCTTCCTCGCCCTGCTTCATTTCGACGGCGGAGCCTTTCAAGGCTGGCAGCGCCAACCCGCTGGCCGATCCGTTCAAACCGAGTTCGAACGCGTGCTGGAGCGGCTCACCGGCGAGCCGACCCGGGCCCATGCCGCGGGCCGGACCGACGCCGGGGTTCACGCTCAGGGTCTCGGCGTGAGCTTCTCCCTGCCTTCGCGCTGGCGATCGGGCGAGGCGAAGCGGGCGATCAATGCGTTGCTCCCCGGCGATTGCTGGGTGGAAGACGTGGCAGCCATGCAGCCGCGCTTTCACGCGCGAAAGCATGCGATCGCGCGTCGGTACCGCTATGACGTGGGGACCGACGAGGCCAGCGCGTCGCCCTTCCGGCGTCGTTACGAGTGGCCGCTTGCCAGGCCGCTCGATTGGGCGGCGCTGCAGACCGCCGCCGCGCAGATCCGCGGCGCGCACGATTTCACCGCGTTCTCAGTCCGCGGCCAGCTGAAGCCTCATCACCGCTCGGTCATCTCGGAGTCCCAGTGGACCGAGCGGGAAGCGCTCCGCGGCGTGAGCTACCACGTCGAGGCCGACCGGTTCCTGCATCACATGGTTCGCATGCTCGTCGGCACCATGGTGGACATCGGGCTGGGCCGTCGCCCCCTGGCGGACATATCCGCGCTCTTGGTTCGGGGCGACAATCTGGAGACTAGCCCACCGGCGCCCGCTCAGGGACTGTACTTCGTGGTGGCACGGTACCCTCGCGATTGCTACGCCGAGGCGGGTGCCGCGCCCGCGCCGGTGGGAGCCGCAGAGGAGGTTTCGTGAGAGCGACACCGGTTCTCGTCTGCGGCGTGCTTGCGATCGGGTGTGGTCGGGCGGACCGCGCCGAGTGGTCAGTCCCGAATGCCGACGCGCAGCAACGCGAGACCATCTCCGGCGGGACCATCGCGCAACGGCGCGCGGTCGGTGAAGCGCTCGGGGGCGCCCGACGCACGGCTCTCGTGGAAGCCACTGAGCGGGTGGCGCCGGCGGTCGTCTCGATCCATCAAACCGGACGCCAGCGCGTCCAACCCCGCACCCCGTGGGATCTCTTCTTCGTTCCCGAGGCCGGGGAGCGTGTCGTCGAAGGGTACGGTACCGGCTTCATCATTCGTGCCGACGGCATCATCGTCACCAACCAGCACGTCGTGGCGGGCGCGGAGAAGGTGACGGTGAGCCTCGCGGACGGAACCGATGTCGCGGCGCGGGTGCTGGGCGAGGATGCGTTGACCGATATCGCCGTGCTCAAGGTCGATCGCACCGGGCTCCCCACCGCACCGACTGGGCGAAGCACCGACCTGATGATCGGCGAGTGGGTGGTAGCCCTCGGCAACCCGTTCGTCTATCTGCTCGGCAATGCGGAACCCTCGGTGAGTGTTGGGGTGGTCAGCGCCACCGGCCGCAATATTCTGCCATCGGGACAGCAACCCGGTCTTTATCTCGACATGATCCAGACCGACGCCGCGATCAACCCGGGAAACTCCGGCGGTCCGCTCACCAACGCGCTGGGCGAAGTGGTCGGGGTCAACTCGTCGATCTTCTCGAACAGCGGTGGGTCGATCGGGCTGGGGTTTGCCATACCGGTCGAGCGCGCCATCGCCGTGGCCGAGGCGATCGTGCGTCACGGTGAGGTGCGCCGCGCCTGGACTGGATTGGAGGTGGCGGGTCCGTCGAGCATGCGCAACTGGAAGAGCGTCGGAGGCGTCGAGCTAGTCTCGGTCGCACCCGGCGGCCCGGCCGAACGCGCCGGGCTCGCAGCCGGGGACGTTCTGGTGTCGGCCAACGGCCGGCAGCTTCGCAATTTTCTCGACTGGGAAGCTGTAAAGCTCGACTTGCAGGTCGGCGACACCGTCACCCTAGAGGTGCGCCAGGGCGGCCGCACCACGCCGAGACGCCTGGTCACGGGCGACTTGCCGACGGTCACCGCCGACAAGCTCACGGCGCTGCGGGACATTCAGCTGGTGACGGTAACACCCAGCATTCGTGCCGAGCGGGGCATCCGATCCGAGGAGGGGGCTCTGATCTTCCGTATCGCGCCGGCAGCCAGCCGCAGTTCCGGGCTGCGCGAAGGCGACGTGATCATCGCCGTCAATCGCACCGCGGTGCGCACCGCCGCGCAGGCCGGCCAGCTCCTCGAGCGACGGGCCGGTGGTTTTCGGGTGTATTTCGAGCGTGGCGGCGAAATCAACTTCCTCGATCTGGTGCTGCGATGACCGACGAGCGCTGGCGGTCGCCCTTGGGAACGCGGTACGCGTCGCCGGCCATGCAGGCGGTGTGGGGAGAGCCTCACCGCGTCGGACTCTGGCGCAGGCTCTGGCTCGCGCTGGCGGAGACTCAGCGTGACTTGGGGCTTTCCATCCCTGACGCCTCCATCGCCGAGATGCGGGCCCACCTCGACGACGCCGACCTGGCCGCCGCCGCGCGCTACGAGCGCCGCTTCCGCCACGATGTCATGGCGCACGTGCACGCGTTCGGCGACCAGGCCCCCGCGGCGCGACCGTACATCCATCTCGGCGCCACCAGCGCGTACGTCACCGACAACGCCGACCTGATCGTGATGCGCGAGGGACTGCGGCTGCTGCTGGGCCGCCTGCTCGCGGTCCTCGCGGCGCTGGAGGGCTTTGCCCGGCGCCACGCCGCCCTCCCCTGCCTCGCGTACACCCACTTCCAGCCGGC
>DASSUE010000342.1:0-5223 GCA_035707305.1 Gemmatimonadales bacterium | reverse complement strand
AGGTATAGTCTCGCGCCTGCGTCCCGTCGCCGAACAGGATCAACGGGCGACCGTCGGCCATGCGGCGCGCAAAGGCGTGGATGGCGAGGTCCGGACGCTGGCGCGGCCCGTACACGGTGAAGAACCGCAACGACACGGCCTTGAATCCGTTCAACGACGCAGCCGACCGGACCAGCAGCTCCCCAGCGCGCTTGGTCGCCGCGTACGGCGACACCGGATCGACCGCCGGGGCGTCCTCACGGAAGGGCGCCGGCGTGGTGTCCCCATAGACCGACGACGACGACCCGAAGACGATCCGTGCCACTCCAGCCCGCCGGGCAGCTTCGAGTACCGCGGCAGTGCCCTCGACGTTGGCGCGCGCGTAGCCGGCCGGATCGGCGATGGACGGCCGCACCCCCGCTTTCGCTGCGAGATGGACGACGACCGTGTCGGGCGTCAGCAGACCCGCCACCCGATCGCAGTCGAGGATGTCCGTCTCGTGAAACCGGAACCGATCGGCGCCGGCGTCGCGCAGGTTGGTCTCCTTCATGGCGCGATCGTAGAAGGGATCGAAGTTGTCGATCCCGATTACGTCGTCGCCCCGCGCCACCAGCCCTTCGACCAAGTGCGAGCCGATGAAGCCCGCGGCCCCCGTCACCAGCACCCGAGTCATGCCCGCAGCCGGCCCTGGAAAAACTCGATCGTCCGGCGCAGTCCTTCGTCGAGCTGCACCTCGGGCTCCCACCCGAGAACCTTGCGGGCCACCGCAATATCGGGTTGCCGCACCTTGGGATCATCGGTCGGCAGCGGACGCAGCTCGATCGACGACCGTGAACCTGTGAGGCGAAGCACGACGTCGGCCAGCTGTCGCACGGTGAATTCGTACGGGTTACCGATGTTCGTAGGCTCGGATCGGGAACTGCCAAACAGCCGGTAAATCCCCTCGATCAGATCCGACACGTAACAGAAGGAACGGGTCTGGGTCCCGTCACCGTAGATTGTGAGCGGCTCGCCCTTGAGGGCCTGCACCACGAAGTTCGACACGACCCGGCCGTCCCGCGCGCGCATGCGGGGCCCGTAGGTGTTGAAGATCCGGACGATGCGAGTGTCGACATTGTGGTAGCGATGGTAGGCCATGGTCAGCGCTTCGGCGAAGCGCTTGGCTTCGTCGTACACCCCGCGCGGCCCCACGGGATTCACGTGCCCCCAGTAACTCTCCGGCTGCGGATGCACCTGCGGGTCGCCATACACCTCGGAGGTGGAGGCGAGCAGGAAGCGTGCGCCCTTTGCTTTCGCCAACCCCAGGCTCTTGTGGGTGCCGAGCGAGCCGACCTTGAGCGTCTGGATGGGCAGCTCCAGGTAGTCGATGGGGCTCGCCGGTGAGGCGAAGTGCAGCACCCCGTCCAGCGACCCTTCGACGTACATGAAGTTGCTCACATCGTGATGGATGAAGCGGAAGCGCGGCTCACCAACCAGATGCGCGACGTTGTCGGGATGGCCGGTGATGAAGTTGTCCATGCCGACGACGTCGTGACCGTCGGCGAGAAACCGGTCGCACAGATGCGAGCCGAGGAATCCCGCCGCGCCCGTGATCAGGACCCTCACGGCTTACGCCGGCCGATGCCGTGATACTCGAACCCGAGCGTGGCCATCCGCTCCGGCTCGTACAGGTTACGACCGTCCACGATCAGGGTGCGCTTGAGCAGCTGCTTTATGCGGTCGAAATCCGGGTTCCGATACACCAGCCATTCGGTCACGATAACCAGCGCGTCGGCCCCCTCGAGGGCATCGTACGGGTCCTTCGCGTAATAGATGGTGTCTCCGAAGAAAAAGCGCGCCGAATCCATTGCCTTCGGATCGTGGGCCCGCACCTGCACGCCGTGCCCCAGCAGCGAGCGCACCAGTGGAATCGACGGGCTCTCGCGCATGTCGTCCGTCTCGGCCTTGAACGCAAGGCCCCAGATCCCGACCCGCTTGCCGCCCAGCTTCTCGCCGAGAGCGCGCTGCACCTTGCGGAACAGCACCAGCTTCTGGCGCTCGTTCACACCTTCGACCGCCTCGAGCAGGTCGAACCGGAGGCCGACGTCGGTCCCCGAACGAATCAGCGCTTTGACGTCCTTCGGGAAACAGGACCCGCCGTAGCCCGGGCCCGGGAACAGGAACGCGGGCCCAATGCGCCGATCGGTGCCGATGCCCTTGCGCACCATGCCGACGTCGGCCCCGACCTTCTCGCAGAACTCGGCGATCTGATTCATGAACGAGATGCGCGCCGCGAGCATCGCGTTCGCGGCGTATTTGGTGACCTCGGCCGAGGCGATGTCCATGAAGACGAGCGGATTGCCGGTCCGCACGAAGGGTGCGTACAGCTCGGCCATCGCCGCGTGCGCCATCTCGGAGTCCACGCCGATCACGACCCGGTCCGGCTTCATGAAGTCGTCGATGGCGGCGCCTTCCTTCAGGAACTCCGGATTCGAGCAGATGGCGACCGGGATCTTGGTTTGGGCCTCGATCGCCGCACGTACCTTGGTCGCGGTTCCCACCGGCACGGTGGACTTGGTAACGACCACCTTCGGCTCGTTCATGTTCTTGCCGATCGCGGTGGCGACTGCGAGCACGTGCTGGAGATCGGCGGAGCCGTCCTCGCCAGGCGGCGTGCCCACGGCGATGAAGATCACCTTCGCGCTCCGAACAGCCTCGCCGATATCGGTGCTGAAGGCGAGCCGCCCTTCGGACTGGTTCCGGCGGACCATCTCCTCGAGACCGGGCTCGTAGATGGGGATATCGTTCTGGCGCAGCCGCGCGATCTTCCGCTCGTCCACGTCGACGCAGACCACGTCGTTGCCGGTCTCCGCCAGGCACGCGCCGGCCACCAGTCCGACGTAACCGCTCCCCACCACTGCGACGTGCATGCTCAGTCTCCCCGCGGCAGCGCCCGCCGCGTGTCGACAGCGAGGCGGGCGTGCCGTTTGACCAGGTGAAAGTCGATGGCCGAATGATCGGTCACGATCATGACGCAGTCCGCCGCTTCGAGCGACGCGCGGGTCAAGGCGACCGAACGGTATTCCCGGCCATCCTCGCGCAGCACCGGCACATGGGGATCGTGATACGTTACGACCGCGCCCTGTTGCTCCAGCAAGCGGATGATGTCGAGGGCGGGGCTCTCGCGGATGTCGTCGATGTCCCGCTTGTAGGCGACGCCGAGCACCAGCACTTTGGCGCCGCGCACGGCGCGGCCGGCGCCGTTCAGCGCTTCGGTCACCTTCCGCACCCAGAAGACCGGCATTTCGGTGTTGAGCTCGCCGGCCAGGTCGATGAACCGGGTCTTGTAATTGAGCCCGCGCATCTTCCAGGCGAGGTAGTGGGGATCGATCGGAATGCAGTGGCCTCCCAAGCCGGGGCCCGGAAGGAATTTCATGAACCCGAACGGCTTCGTCGCGGCCGCCTCGATGACCTCCCACACGTCCACGCCCAGCTTGTCGCACACGATCGCCATCTCGTTCACCAGACCGATGTTCACGCTCCGGAAGGTGTTTTCCAGCAGCTTGACCAGCTCGGCGGCCTCGGTCGTGGATACCGGCACCAGGGTGTCGATCGCCGGGCTGTAGAGCGCTACCGCCACCCGGGCACAATCAGCCGTGATGCCACCCACGACTTTCGGCGTGTTGCGAGTTTGCCAGACGGCATTGCCCGGGTCCACACGCTCGGGGCTGAACGCGAGGAAGAAATCTTCGCCCACCGTCAAACCAGTGCTCTCGAGCGCGGGCAGCAGGATTTCGCGGGTGGTACCCGGATAGGTCGTGCTCTCGAGGATGATGGCCTGGCCCCGACGCAGCGTCCGCTTCACCGCTTCAGTCGCCGCGACGATGTAGCTGACGTCCGGATCCTTGAATTTCGAGAGCGGCGTGGGCACGCAGATCGAGACGGCGTCGGCCTCGGCCAGGCGGGCCGCGTCGGCGGTAGCTGCGAGCCGGCCGCGTACCTCGGCCAGCTCGTCGTCGGACACGTCCTTCACATGGGAGCGGCCGGCGTTCACCGCGTCGACCACGCTGGCGTTCACATCGTGGCCCAGCACCCGGTAGCCCGCCCGCGCGAGCTCGACCGCCAGGGGCAGTCCCACGTACCCGAGTCCGACGATCCCGAACGTGATGTCGCGCCGCTCGATCTTCGCGATCAGCTCATCGGCGACGCTCACGAGCGGCCTCCGACGCCGACCGGCGTCCCGCCCTGGGCCAGCGAGCGCGACGCGGCCTCGAGCACCCGCACGACGCGCACACCGTCGGCCGCGTCGGCACGCGGCACGGCCTCACCGCGCACGACCTGAGCGAAATGTCTGAGTTGCACCGCTAACGGCTCCGCATTCGAAAGGCGGGGGATGAAGATGTCGCCCTCCCGCACCGAGAGGCTCTCGCCCCATGACCGGTATTCGGGGGCCCGCTCCACGCCCTTGTCGTAGATTCGCAACTTTTCCCGCGGCACCATGTCGTCGAACACCGCCATTTGCCGGGACCCGACCAGGGTGACGCGCCGCTCCTTGTGGGGATCGAGCCACGACATCTGCGCGTGGGCCACAACGCCCGAGTCGAACATCATCGTGAGGAACACGACGTCCTCGATGCCGGGCTGCAAGTAGGAGCGCCCCAGCGCGGCGACGCTCCGCGGGCAGTCGCCAAGCAGAAAGAGTGCCACCGACACGTCGTGCGGGCCGAAGCTCCAGAGCGCATTCTCATCCGGCCGCACCTGCCCCAGGTTCACACGCTGAGAGTACAAGTAGTACAGGTTTCCCAACGCGCCTTCGGTGACCAGCTGCCGAAGGCGCTCGACCACCGGGTGATACGCGAGCAGATGTCCGGCCAGCACGGGCACGCCGCGGGCAGCGGCCTCCTCCGCCAACCCTTCCGCCTCAGCGACGGTCAGCGCGAACGGCTTCTCGACCAGTGCCGGCACGCCGGCTCGCACCGCCGCGCGGCCCAGCTCCGCGTGGGTTCGCGCCGTGGACGCAATCACCACGGCCTCTACCCGGCTCAGCAGCTCGTCGGGGGATTCGGTGACGAACGTGCCGGGATACTGGCGCGCGAGACGCTCGCGCACACCAGCATCGAGGTCGCACACCGCGGCGAGCTCGGTCTCGGGCAACGCGGCGAGCGTTCGTACATGATTCTTGCCCCAAGCGCCGGCGCCGATCACGCCGACGCGGACGCGTGTCATGCCCACCGTGTCACGCGTAGAAGTCCCGGATCGCCGCGA
>DASSUE010000341.1:0-5381 GCA_035707305.1 Gemmatimonadales bacterium | reverse complement strand
GAGCCTCGAGGCCCGGGGGGCGCGGCTGTTCTACGAGAAAGGTTGCGAATTTTGCCACCAGGTCGCAGGGCAGGGCGGCGAGCGGGGTCCGGATCTCAGCCATGTGGCAAACCGCATGAGCGCCCAGGAAATCGGCCTCCGGATCACCAACGGAGGGCCCAACATGCCGGCCTACGCGGCGACGCTCAGCGCCGACGAGCTGAAGGCGATCGTGGCTTTCCTGACGACAAGGAAATAACCCGATCACGGGCGTTGCAGCCTCCGCACCACTCCTCCCTTCATCACCATTCGTACCCGCTGGACGTTGCGGACGTCCAGAACGGGGTCGGCGTCGAGCACCAACAGATCGGCGGCCTTGCCGCGCTCGAGCGTGCCGAGCCGGTCCAGCCGACCCATCGCGTTCGCGGCGTTCCGGGTTGCCGCAACCAGTATCTGCATGGGTGTGAGCCCGGCAGCCTGCAGCAACTCGAGCTCCCTGTAGATGGATGGCCCGTGGAAGGTTCCGGGATTGCCGGCATCGGTCCCGACTGCCAGGATCACTCCCGCATCGGCGAGCCGCTTGGCATTGGCCATCGCGACCGTATCCTCTCGGGCCGAACCTTCGCGAGCGCCCGGCTTCCTGGCCCAGGCCAGGCGGGGCTCGCCGGCCAGATCCAGCGCGGCGAACTGCCGCGAAGCCGAGTCGGCGCAGCCGAGCGGATACGGCCACCGGGCCTCGCGCCCGACTGCGGCGTTGAAGTAGCCGCTGGTCACCGTGATCGTGGTGACGTACACCACTTGTGACTCCCGCGCGAGCGATACGAACTCCTCGTCCACCGGGGCATCGAACACGCTGTGCACCAATACCCGAGCGCCGGCGCGAATGGCGTCTTTCGCTTCCCACAATCCCGTCGCATGGACGATCAGCGGGATGCCCTGCTTGCGCGCCTCGTCACCGGCGGCGCGCACCAACTCCTGCATCCGCGCGGTGTCCGGCGGCTGCGGCGGCATGATGTACCACAGCTTCACCGCGTCCGAGCCGAACGCCGCGTGCGCGCGGACGGTCGCCCGCACGATCGAGTCGCTCGACATGTGGATGAACTGCGCCTGGCCCGGCAGGTTGAGCCAGAAATCGATGGTCGAGAGCAGAGGCCCGACGGCCGCGATGCGCGGGGCCCGGGGATCGTCGGCGAAGCGGCGGCGAAGCTCCCAGGTCCAGGGATACCCGCCCACGTCGAACACCGACGTGACGCCCGAGCACAGGTACGCGTCGAAGAACCGCTGGGGACGGGCCTCGAGATCCGCGATGACTTTGGGGTAGGGGTGCTCACCGCGGAAGTCACCGGCGTCGGGGCGTCCGTCGAACCAGCCGGTCTGGCTGAAATGCACGTGGGCGTCGATCAGCCCGGGCATGACCCACCGGCCCCGGGCGTCGATCCGCCGCGCGTTTCCAGGCACGCGACAGACGGCGCGAGGGCCGGCGCAGTTGATGACCCCGTTCTGCACCACGACGACGGCGTCCGCGACGGGAGGGGCGCCGGTGCCGTCGATCAGGGTGCCGCCAACCACCGCCTGGACTTGCTGCGCGCCAGCGAGCGGCGTGGCGGCGAGCCAGAACAGCAGCATGCAGCCGAGGGAGTGAGGCCGATGAGCATCCTGGACCACCGGTGCCTCGCCGGGCGGGGAACGCAGTATCTAACCCTGCCCCCGCACCCCTCGCCAGGCGCGCTCGGTCAACGTCGTCACCGTGAGCCTCCAGTCGGCGTCGCTGTCCACGCCCTGCCATACGCGCGTCGCCTGCCGAACGTCGTCCAGGTTCATCGCCGCCTGTACCTGATCGAGGGTCAGCCCGCGCCGGGCCATCGAGTCCACCCGGGAGGTCACGGCCTCCATCAGCGCGCGCACCTGCCTGGTGTACGTGTGGTCCCGCAGGACCGGGCCGTGGCCGGGAACCATCGCGGCGATCGACACCGCCTCGAGTTGCCTGAGCACGTCGATCCATGGCACCGGCCACGATGCACCGCTGTAGGGCAACGGGGACTGGACCAGGATGTCACCGGTGAAGAGGATGCGCTCGCCAAGCAGGTAGATCGTCACATCGTGTGGGCTGTTGGCCCTTCCGCGGTCCTGGAGCACAACCCGCCGCCCGCCGCCCAGGTCAAGGGTGAGCTCGCGGTCGAACAGCAGGTTCGGGCTCACGACTTCCAGCGCTGCCAACTCGTCCAGCTCGTTCTTCCGCTGGGCGACGGTGCGGGCGAGCCGCCGCCTCACGTCCTCGGGCAGCGGCTTTCCAGTGCTGTCGGCGCCGCTCGCCAGCTGCCGTTCCAGCGCGGCCAGGTCCGCCCGGCGCGCGGAACCGGGTGCAGTCGACATGCGTGCCCAGTACGTCTGGTTGAGGACGATCCACCGGGCCGTTTCCCGCTCGCTCACGACGGCGAGCCCGGGAAACGCGTGGGTGTAGGCGGCGGCGCCGTTGTTGTGGTCGAAGTGCCAATGGCTGTTCACCAACCAGCGCACCGGCTTGCTGGTCACCTTCCGGATCAGCGCGATGTCCGCCCGGGCGCGGGAGGGCAGATACGCCGCGTCCACAACCAGAACCCCATGATCGCCCACCACGACGCCGGTGTTGCCGTGGGGCCAGGCGTCGGTCGCGTCGTCGTGGATGATGGCGTACACGCCGTCGCCGATCCGCTCCAGCCGCGCGGTCGAGTCCCACACCTGCGCCGCCAGGTCATGGCCGGGGGCGCAGAAGAATGCGGCTGCAGCCGCCCAGCGG
This sequence comes from Gemmatimonadales bacterium, assembly GCA_035707305.1. GTDB lineage: Bacteria > Gemmatimonadota > Gemmatimonadetes > Gemmatimonadales > GWC2-71-9 > DASQPE01. The sequence continues at coordinate 2,626 of DASSUE010000341.1, read as the reverse complement.
AGCGGAATGACCATGGGGCCGGCTCCTCGAAAAAGAGGCAGACCGCAGTCTAGCGCTGGGAGGTCAGCCGGTATTGGACGTTTCGGCCTCGGCCCACCGCTCCCGATGGACCTGGCATGGGGTCAGCTCGGTGAGTGCCCGGCACTCGCGCACGAGGTGGGATTGGTCGCAGTACCCGCAGTCGGCAGCAATTCGCGCCCAGGCCGGCAGGGCCGATTGGTCGGCCGCCGTCACCGCACGAAGCAGCCGCGCGACTCGGGCGTAGGTCTTGAGCGAGATTCCGGCCCCGCGGTGGACCTTGCGCCGAAGGTGTCGCGTCGAGCTCCCGGTGGCATGCGCGACTTCGTCAACCGACATCCCGCCGTGGGTCCGCCGCACCAGGTCGACCGCAGCCGCGGGAAGCGGGGCCGGGGCTCGGCTGCGGGTGCCGGCGAGGTGCGCCACGACCGCGGCCAGTGCCCGGGCCGCCTCACCGCAGGTACGGGTTTCGACCAGATGGTCGAAGAGCCGGCAGGCTGAAGGATCAACGCTGCCCAGCACATGCTCCGCGTCGTGGTGGTCAGCGGGGACGAGATCGAAGAGCGGCTCGACCCATTCCAGCTTGAGCCGCACGGCCGCCGTCTCCCATCCGGGCAGGAGGCGGAAGACGTGCGGACGAGTCTTGGGTCCGATGATGAGGAGCTCGGCATCGACCGGCGCGCCAGTCGAATCACGCCGGCAGCGAAAGGCGATGCTGAGGGCCGGGTCCGGCAGCACCCGGTGCATCGCTCCGGACGGAAGCGCCGCATTCGGTGACACGCGGTGCGTCCACACTCCCTCCGCGACCCGGGCCAGCCGGGGATGGGGGACGTAATCGCGATAGTCGCCGAGCCGATATCGCGCTGTGCCAGGGGCCGAAGCCGGCTCCATGGGCTGGTCCGTCGAGGCCGATGCCGCCCTACGGCAAAGCGCGCGATTGCGATTCATGCGGCATCAGCGCGTGGCCGGGACGTAACCCGCGATGGTGGCTCGTCCTCCGGCCGCTTCACTCGAGATCAGCACGCTCCCATCGGGCGCGAATGCCGCGCCTTCGGGCTGGCGGTATACACCGCGCGCGAAGCGGCCGCCGCGGAGCACACGGCCGCTCCGGTCCACCTCGGCGAAAGTCTGCTGCGGCCCCGCCACGAGGAGGAACGACTTGCCGTTGGGATTGGCCGCGATGGCCGATCCGTTGAACTTGGCTACTCCGGTAGCCTGGGCGAGCGCAGCGTAGGGAACGCTGAGCCTGGGTTCGGTTGCCACGCGGCCGGTCTTCAGCGACCAAGCGTACAGCTCGACGCTCGTTTCCTTTCCCTTGCCTCTCGGATTCTTGCAGAGAAGCAGGAGTGACCTGGTGGATGCGTCGTGTGCCAGCCCCTCGATCTCGCACTTTCCGGTGAGGCCGGTGGTGTGCGTCTGGTAGGGCACCTGGCCCCCGTCGCGGCCTTGCCTGAACTCCAGCAGGACGCCGTTGCTCGACACCAGGAAGAAGCGATCGCCCACAATGGCGATATCCTCGAAGTCCCCGGACACCGCGCCTAGTCGGAACGCAGCGCCCTTCTGCTTCCTTCCGAGATTCGGGTCGCGGCCGGTAGGTGCTACGGTGAACCAGCCCAGTACCCGCCCGCCGCGCGGCTCGAGCCGATAGATCACGCCCAGCTCGTCGCCGTGGGCGTACAGGCGCCCGTCCGGCGTGAACGCGTGGCCGGAGATCTCGGCCAACTCGTCAGGGAGAACTGTCTGCCAGGCTGGGCGGGCCGTGAGGTCGTAACCGAGCAGTACGGCCAGCCCCAACATCAGTGCGGCATACATGATCGGCTACCGGCGGCAAACGAGGATCGTCTTTTCGTCGGCGAGATCGATGTCCTTGCCGACGGACCACTCCTTCGTGTTCTCGTTGCCGTCGTCGTCGAAGAAGCGCACGGTCTGACCCTCCGTGGTGAAGCGCCCGTCGTCGGTGTCGAGCTCGGGCATCCGTCTCCTCCATTTCCATCTTCATGACACGCGACGGGCGAAGAATGTTGAGGGCGCCGAAGATGAGGGGGTGCGCAATCAGGCCGTCGTGAGCACCACCTTCTCGCAGTTGTCCTCCTTGTTCAGGAACATCTCGTATCCGCGAGGGGCGTCGTCAAGCCGCATGCGGTGGGTGATGACGAACGTCGGATCGATCTCGCCGTTCCGAATCCGGTCGAGCAGCGGCCGCATGTAGCGCTGCACGTGGCATTGGCCGCTTCGGATCGTGAGCGCCCGGTTCATCACCGATCCCATAGGGAACTTGTCGATGAAGCCGCCGTATACCCCGATGACCGAGACAATTCCGCCATTCCGGCACGCCATGATGGCTTCCCGGAGCGCGAGCGGCCGATCGGTCTCCAGCTTGAGCGCCTGCTTGGTCCGTTCGTAGGCGTAGACCGGGCCATGCCCGTGTGCCTCCATGCCGACGGCATCGATGCAGGCATCCGGGCCGCGGCCCGCCGTGAGCTCCTTGAGCGCCTCGAGGACGTTCTGCTCCTCGTAATTGATCACATCCGACGCGCCGGCCTGCTCCGCCGCCATGCGCAGACGGTAGGGGAACCGGTCGATCGCGATCACTCGCTCCGCTCCCAAC
>DASSUE010000340.1:0-2099 GCA_035707305.1 Gemmatimonadales bacterium | reverse complement strand
GCCCGGGGCGGAACCGAAGAGGTCGATCGGCTCGTCGGCGTCGCAATGACGGTGCTCTCGCAGGAGGCCGGGGCGCGGTGACGGCGGCTCCCGTGACGATCGCCGGGCGCGTGGACGAACTGCGCACCCGGCTCGACCGGGCGAACTACGCCTACTACGTCCTCGACGCGCCGGAGATCTCCGACGCCGAGTATGACCTGATGTTCCGCGAGCTCCAGGCGCTGGAGGCGGCGCATCCGGAGCTGGTGACGGCGGACAGTCCGACGCAGCGGGTCGGCGCGACCCCGGCAACCGCGCTCGCCAAGCACACCCACCTCCGCCCGATGCTCTCGCTGGCCAACGCGTTCACCGACGAGGAGCTAGTGGCCTGGGAAGAGCGTAACGTCCGCATCGCGTCGGCCACTCGCACCGCAGGCTATACCACCGAAGTCAAGATCGACGGCGCCGCCGTCACGCTCACCTACCGGCGGGGGCGGTTGCTGGTCGGCGCCACCCGGGGCAATGGGGTGATCGGCGAGGACATCACCGCCAACCTCAAGACGATCCCCGACGTCCCGCTGATCCTGCGGGGCAGCAACCACCCCGAGCTCATCGAAGTTCGGGGCGAAGTCTACCTCTCGTTCGATGCGTTTCAGCGGGTCAACCGCAAGCGGCAGCAGGACGGCGAGCCCATGTTCGCGAACCCGCGGAATGCTGCTGCGGGCGCGCTCCGGCAGCTCGATCCCGCCATCACGCGGGCCCGCCGGCTGCGAATGTTCGCGTTCAACGTCGAGGCCATCGAGGGTCGGCTGGGGGTCGCCACCCAGGCGGAGATCCTGGAGCTCCTCGCGGAATGGGGGTTCCAGGTCGAGCCGCACCGCCGGCGGTACGCGACGCTGGCCGAGGCGCAGGCGCGAGCCAACGAGCTCGAGGCCGTGCTGCCGTCCCTGCCGTTCCAAGCCGACGGCATCGTCATCAAGGTGGACCGCCTCAGCCTTCACGGCGAGCTGGGCGTGGTCGGGGGGCGAGAGCCGCGCTGGGCCATTGCGCGGAAGTTCGCACCCGAGGTGGCGGTAACCCGCCTCCACGACATCCGGATCAACGTGGGCCGGACCGGCGCGCTCAACCCCTGGGCGGTCCTGGAGCCGGTCGAGGTGAGCGGCGTGACCGTTTCGGCGGCCACGCTGCACAACGAGGACCTCATCGCTCACAAGGACCTCCGAATCGGCGATTGGGTGGAAGTCGTGCGCGCCGGGGAGGTGATTCCGCAGCTCGTCGGCCCCCTACGCGAGCGCCGGAGCGGGCTGGAGCGGCCGTTCGTCATGCCCGACCGTTGCCCGGCCTGCGGGACCGCGGTGGAGCGTCCGGCCGACGAGGCGATGCGATACTGCCCCAACGCCACGTGTCCCGGCCGGGTGCTGGAAGGCATTTTTCACTACGCGGGCCGGGACGCGATGGACATTCGCGGGCTGGGCTACGAGCGGGTCCGCCAGCTCCTCGACGCGGGGCTGATCCGCGACGTGGCCGACCTCTATGGGCTCACTGTCGATCAGCTGGTGAAGCTGGACCGCTTCGCTACCCAGTCGGCGGAGCAGCTGGTTCGAGCCATCGACGCCTCGCGCCAGCGTCCCCTCTCGTTGCTGCTCTTCGGTTTGGGAATTCGCCACGTCGGCAAGACGGTGGCGCAGCTGCTGGCGCGGCGGTTCAACACCATGGACGCGCTCATGTCCGCCTCCGCGGACACGATCAACGCGGTGCCAGGCGTGGGCAGCGCCATCGCCGAGGCAGCGGTGCACTTCTTCGGCGAGCCGCGAAACCGCGATCTGATCGCGCGGCTGCGCGCCGCCGGGCTCACGTTCTCCGAAGGAACCGCGGTCGCCGCCGACGGCCCGCTCGCCGGCCGAGCCTACGTGATCACCGGCACCCTACCGACCCTGTCCCGCGCGCAGGCGGCGGAACTGATCGAGCGTGCCGGAGGGCGGGTGGCCGGCTCGGTGAGCAAGAAGACGGACGCCGTGGTCGCGGGCGACGACCCCGGCAGCAAGCTCGACAAGGCCAAGGAGCTCGGCATCGAGGTGATCGACGAGCGGGAGCTGTTGCGGAGAGTCGGTGCAGCTGAG
>DASSUE010000339.1:0-5658 GCA_035707305.1 Gemmatimonadales bacterium | reverse complement strand
CGCGCGGCGTGGCAGTTCAATCTCGATTACGGGTATACATCCGCGCTGGTGCTATGGGCCCTCGGTTGGTCGATGGTGGGACTCGCCGCCCTGGTCTGGCTCGGTGATGGCTGGATCGCGACCGTCGGCCTGTCCATGGTGCTGCTGCACAACCTGCTGGATGACGCCAGCCCGGCCGACGTCGGTCTCCCCGCGTGGCTCTGGACCATCCTGCATCAGCCCGGCACCATCTCGCTGAGCGCCACGATCGAATTCTTCGTGTTGTATCCCCTGATACCCTGGGTCGGGGTGATGGCGCTCGGCTACGTGTTCGCCCCGGTGTTTACTCGGCCGAGCCCGGACCGAGATCGGATTTGCGTCGGCCTGGGCCTGGCGGCCTGCCTTGGATTCGTCGTCCTCCGGCTGGCCAACGGCTACGGCGATCCGTCGCCGTGGGTGAGGTACGAGTCGGAGACTCGGTCGGCCCTCTCGGTCCTCGCCGCCACCAAGTACCCTGCCTCGCTCCAGTACCTGCTGATGACGTTGGGGCCGGTCCTTCTTCTGCTTCCTCCATTCGGCCGGGCGCACGGCCTGCTGGCCGAGGTCTTCCGAACCTTCGGGCGGACGCCGCTCTTCTTTTGGCTGCTCCACGTGCCGCTCATTCACCTCATCGCGGTGGGCCTGTCGGTGACCCGGTACGGCGCGGTCGTTCCGTGGTTGGTACAGAACCCACCGGTCGAGCCACCGCCTGCCTATGGCTACCCGCTCTGGGTCGTATACGCTGTGACGCTCTCGGTGGTTGTGGCGCTGTATCCGGTGTGTCGCTGGTTCGACGAGCTCAAGCGGCGCCGGCGATCCGCCTGGCTCAGCTATCTCTGAGCCGTGAGAAGCGTCAGCGCGCCGGCCGAAACTTTCGGCCGGCGTGGCTGCCGTCGCAGAAAGGAGGATTCCCGGTGCCGCCGCACCGGCACAAGGTGGCCTTGGCGCCATCGAACACCATGTCGCCGGCCTCGGTTTCGATCCGAATCGGCCCGGACACCCTGAGTGGGCCGTGGTGAAGCAGCCGGATGACCACAGCCGCGTCGGCCGGCCTCGCTTTGTCTGCCGTGACCGGCGGAATCGGCCCATGCCGTATCGCCCGAAGCGCGCCTGTCGGACAGCGCGCGACGGCCCGCTCCACTTCGTCGGGAGTCGCGCGTTCAGGCCGGATCCATCGCTTCTCCCGCGGGTCGAACACCGCCGGCAGGGTCCGCACGCACTCGGCCGCATGCATGCAAATGCTGGGATCGTAGGTTACGCTGATCCCGCTCGCCTGATACGTCTGAAGCCTCTTGGTCATGCGCTGGGCTCCTCTGCCACCCACCGATATGCGGGGCGTGCCCGGCAAGATGGCAACCTTGACTACCAACCCGCTATCTCAGCATCACCTACGACCGCTGACCGCGCGTTCGGTCCGGGCATTCAGCATCCTTCCGGCGGACGACATCCCCGCTTGCGACGCGTAGGGACGACCCGCGGGAGGTGCTGACGTTGCTTAGGCTCCATTAGGTTATGGCCATGGCACGTCGGGCGTGTCCCCACTGCGTGATGCCGCTCGGCCTGTTCGCCGTGGCATGTCCTCGGTGCGGGCGGCCGACGCCGCTCGCCCGGACGCTCCCCTGGCTCGGTGCCGGCGTCATCGGGCTCGTGGTTTTGGCGGCATTTGCGGTCATCGCCTGGACCCGCATCGGTGAACGTGCCCCTAAGCGCGAAGGCCCGGTGCCCGATTCCGTCCTTACCCTTCCCCCGGCGCCGCCGCGCGGCATGGTGGCCGCACTCGATTCCGCCGAAGCGGCCCATGAGTCTTCCGCGCCAGCCCGCCCAGACACCACGCCAAAGGCGAGGCGCGTCCCCAACATCCCCGACACCAGCGGGATAGAGGTCAATGCCTATCCGCCTGATCGAAACGCGTTGGACGGGATCGGACCCGGTGAGCGTCGGCGTTCGACGCTGGACGCGCTCTTACGCCGTGGACTGGCGGATTCCGTGGTCGATCGGCCGCCGCGGACGGTGCAGGTGTTCGTCGGGCGGGCGTTCTTTCGGCAGCCGCGTCAGTTCCGCAATCCCTTGATCAAGGCGCTCGATGTGGCCTGGCAGGATCAGTTGGGCAACTCGCGGACCTTCGAGCTTTGGTGGGATACGTTCCGAATCGGCAGCTACAGCCGGGATACGTTCCACTTCACCAAGTGGTATTACGAGCTTCGCTGAGCGGCTCGCTCGGCCTGGCTGCCCGTTAGCGATGGGCCGCCAGGCGTTCGGGATACATTGCGCCCAGCTTCAATCTCGCGGTCAGGCGGCAGCCGGGGCCCCTCGGCGACCCGGGCCAGCTCCTCGTACATCTCCGCGGCACTCCGCGGACGTTGCGCGGGGTCCTTCGCCAGCGCGCGGGCCACCAGCAGCGACAGCGGAACGGGCACATCGGGAGCGACCTCGTGCGGTGGAATCGCGGCCTCGGTCAGGACCTTGCTGACCAGCGCCATGGGTGATTCGGCGTCGTGCGGCCGGCGGCCCGTGAGACACTCGTAGAGCACGACACCGGCGGCGAAGAGATCCGCCCGCACGTCGAGTGATTCCCCCATCAGCTGTTCCGGAGCCATGTATTCCGGCGTGCCGACCACGAGCCCGGTCTGAGTCATACCCTTCTTTCGCTCTACCGCGCGGGCGATGCCGAAGTCCATCACCTTCACGAGGCCATCCGGCGCCACCACGATGTTCTGTGGCTTGACGTCGCGGTGGATGATGCCCTGCTCGTGAGCGGCCTCGAGCGCGCGGCACAACTGTTTCCCTACCGACACCGTCGCCTCCACCGGAAGCCGGCCCCGGGTCTTGAGCAGCTCCTTGAGTGGGGTGCCGGCCACATACTCCATGGTCACGTAGTAGATCCCGTCCGCTTCCCCGAAATCGTGGGTGCGGGCGACGTTCCGGTGCGAGATGCGTCGCGCGAGGCGCACTTCGTCCTTGAATCGCTCCAGCGCATTGGGGTCGTTCAGCATGGTTTCCGAGCGCACCAGCTTGAGTGCGACGATGTCGCCCAGATCCCGGTCCCGCGCGCGGTACACCACGCCCATCCCACCTTCTCCAAGGGGCGCCAGCACCTCGAACCGGCCGGCGAAGAGCTGGCCGGGGACCAGGCGTCCCTCGCCGGCCACCGCCGTCGAGCCACTCGGGCGGCCGGCTTCGCGAGCCAGCGAGATACCGCGGCGTTCCTCGCGGCCCCGGAGCACTTCCACGAGTGACTGCTTCTCGCGCAGCTCCATCAGCAGCACCCGAAATGCTTCGGCGAGCGCCCGGATTTCGGCCGGCCCGTCGGGCTCGATCGGCGCGCCGTAATCGCCTTCAGCGGCGCGCCGCGAGGCGGCCACCAGCCCGTGTACCGGCCGGGTGATGCGCTGCGCCACGACCCAGGAAAACAGGAACGCCAGCAGCAGCCCGCCCACGCCGCCGAGCGCGATGCGCACGCCGAGATCCCGGAACCCCGCGAGCTCGAGGGCCCGACTCCGGAGCGCGACGAAACCGCCCAGGGGCGCACCGCCCGCCGAGAGAAGCGCTCCACCCTGCGCGAAATAGCGGCCGCCGCCCACATCGGCGCTCACGTGCGCCCTCGGCGCCGCACCGTCCGCCGGCGAGCGGGCGATCTCGGGCCCGTACGCTGCGATGAATGCGTCGAGCTCTGGATCGCGGAGCGTCGACGCGGCGGTTCGCGCCCGGCCGGCCGAGTCCAGAGTGAAGAATGTGACCTCGCTGTCGGTGGCCCGTTTGACGGCGCTCGCGAGCGAGCTGTCGATCATCCGGGCCGCCATCAGCACGCCGATCACGACATCGGAGCCGGCGCCCGGGATTGGCACCGCGACCGCCTGGAACAGGGCGCTGTCACCGCTCACACCGATGCCCGACGTGGTCTCCCCCTGGAGCGCGCCCGCGATCAAGGGGGACCCCGCAAGCGAGGCCCGGGGGGCGGCTGGCTCGTCACTGCGCGCGAGACGCGTGCCGTTGCGGTCGGTGATCTGGACGAACGACGCGTCCAGAAGCGCCGCGGCCTCGAGCGATTGGTCCAGCATATCGCCCGAGGCCGCGTTTTCGAGCAGCGCGCGGAAGTTAGGGTTCTGGACGAACACCGCCGCGCCGCGACTCAGCCCTCGCTCATCGCCCCGGAGAAAGGTGACCACGAGTCGCCGTGTGCGGTCCAGGCTTCGGTCGACTTCGCCCCAGATCGTGCGGCGGACCGACAGCCACCCCAGCAGCAGCGTCGCAGCGAGCACCGCCGCCACCACGCCCGCGGCGCCGAGGAAGATGCGCCAGGTGAGACTGCTAGTACCGCTCGCCGTCACTCGCGGTGTAGTCGAGTCCGAACTTGTTCTTGTGCTCGGTAGGCTGCCAGCCGCGTGCGTCGAGCTCCACGGCGACCTTCGCGAGCCCGTCGGGTCCGACCTCGATCGGGCGGGACGCCTCGCCGCCGCGCTCGTGCCAGACGTGCAGGACGTACCGCCCGGGCGGAACGTTGGCAAGCGTGAATTCGCCATCCGCGCCGGGCTGCGTGAACCACGGCGTTCCGACCGCGATCACGAACGCGCTCATCCGCGAGTGGATGTTGCAGTAGATGGCGTAGGCGCCGGGTCGCCGGAACGTGTTGCGGGAGGCGGCGCCTCGCGGGGTGAGTCCCAGATCGAACGGTCCCCCGAGGGAGTTGGAGAACACGTTGTGGCGGAACGGATCCTGGTTGGGGAACGATACCGAGCTGCCGGCCGGGACGACGCGCACGTGCGGAATGTACTCCTTATCGTGCATCGCGATTTCGGTGTCGGCTCGGCGCACCGGCACGGTGGCACCACCCGCCGCGGCAAGGTATATAACAGCGGTCGCGAGGTCCTTCGACGCTTCTTCGTCGCGCTCCCGGATGGACACCCGCCCGGTCACCGCCCCCTGCGCGTGCATGGCGGAGGGCTGGAGAGGGGACAGCTCCATCCCCAGGACGACCGCCATGAGCCCAAGTGTGGTTCTCCGCATGCGCCGCTACGTTAGCCCCCGTCGCGCGGGCCGGTCAAGCGCGCTCGCGGCCGCGGCGCTCTCGCTCGCGGTATTGGCCGCGCCATGGTCTCCGGCCAGAGCCCAGGAAGGTGAAGCCGACACCGGCGGCGTCCCCGCCGATTCTCTGGAGGAACGGCTCCGACGTGCCGAGGAAGCCATCGAGCTCTTGCGCCGGCAACTCGCTGCCCAGGCCGAATCCGAGGTCCGCACCGCCAGCCGGGTGCAGTTCGAGATCTTCGGTCGCGTGCTCCTCAACACATTTCACAACAGCGGGCGGGCCAACCTCACCGACGATCCGCAATTCGTTCAGCCCGACGTGCCGACGCCGCTCGAGCCGGGCAGCTTCAGCGTGGCGATCCGGCAGACGCTCGCCGGCGGTGCAGTGTCGGTGCGCGACGTATTGGGCGGGACCCTGATCGGCGACCTGACCATCGACCTGTTCGGCTCGGCACAGTCCAATCCGGGGCGGAGCTTCCCCCAGCTTCGGCTCCGCACCGCGCGAGCGATCCTCTCCTGGGACAAAGCCGAGCTGCTGGCCGGCCAGGAGAACCCGCTGTTCATGGGTCTCAACCCGGTGAGCATCGCCGCCGTCGGAACACCGGCGTTCGTCGCGGC
>DASSUE010000338.1:0-5715 GCA_035707305.1 Gemmatimonadales bacterium | reverse complement strand
GCCTGGTCTACAGCGCCCTGGCCGCGCAGCGCATGGCCCAGGCTGAGAGAAGCGCTGCCAACAACTGAGGAGGGCGCGTCGCCCGCGACCAGAGCGCGAGCCGCATCGAGCGCCGCTCTGGCATCGCGTTGCGCATCGGCGTAGCGATGCATTGCGAGCGCCGTCTCGGCGCGGAGCAGTAGCAAGCTCGGCAGGTAATCGCCGGCTGCGGGATTCGTGCGACCGAGCACCACGGCCGAATCGGCCGCATCCATTGCCGCCTTCAGGTCACCCCGCTTGAGGGCGTTCAGGCCCCGCTGGCGAAGCAGACCCATGAAGGCGGGGTGTGCCCGCGGGAACGCGCGGAACCTCGGCTCCAGCTCGGTGAGCAGGCGATCGGCCCGATCGGCGTCCCCGAGATTGCTGTAAATCCCCGCGCGCAGGAGCAGCGACTGAATGATCACGACCTCGTGGCCGGCGCGCAGGGCGCTTCGATAGGCTTGCTCGGCATAGCGAGCCGCCTCGCTAAGGCGGCCGAGCATGCCCAGCGTGCGGGCATAGTTGTTCAGCAGCATGGGCGACACCGCTTCCAGCGACGTGTCCGCCTGGCTGATCGCGATGGCCCGGCGGAAGAGCGGTTCGGCGGCCAGGGGTTGGCCACCGAAGTGCAGTGTCAGGGCCCAGTTGTTGAAGAGCGTACCGGCAGCTTCGGTGTTCTCGCGCCCCATCTCCACCAGACGGGCGTGGGCCTGCTCGAACGCTCTGGCGGCCTCGGGAAGTCGACTGGCGCCCCGGTAGGCCTCCGCGAGGTTCATCTGGATGTGGAGATCCAGCGCCGGGGCCGGGAACCGGAGTTCGCGGAACAGTTGCTCGGCGGCCTCCATTCGGGCGACCGAAGCCGCTCCGTCCTCGCTCTCGCGCGCGACCTCGCTGCCCCGCATCAGGCAAAAGATCCGGTCGATCACGAACCGGGGTTCGTTTGCCAGCTCGGCCAGACCCTCGCGTGTCAACGCCTCGGCGCGCGCAAAGTCGCCCGCGCGGGCGAGTGCAGCGGCAAGCGCGCACGCGGCCCGGGCACGGGTAGACGGATCCCGGAGCATGCGCGAGAGCCCGTACGCACGCTCGAGCAGCCGGCGGGCCTTTGCGTCCTCATCGTGCGACCAGTACTGCCGTCCCAGTGCGATGAACAGCTCGATGCGGTTGATGCCGGAGTCCGCCCGATCGCGCTCGACGATGCTCTCGGCCCGCCCCATGAGTGCGCCGACAGTGAACGGCTTTCCCGACGGGGCAGCGTCGGAGAGCAGGAAGTTGTTCAAGTCGTTGACCGCCTCGACCCGCGAGAGCTGCCGCAGCGCAAAGTCGCGCTCTTCGGCCGCAGCCCGCGCCGCGCTGTCGGCCCGGGCGGCCTGCGCGGTGGCCCGCGCCGCCTGGGTGATCGTCCCGGCCAGCCCCCCCACCAGCGCCAACCCTGCGAGCGACGCCAACGCCACCGGCACCGCATTGCGCGCGACGAACTTGCCTGCGCGGTAGCGGAGCGAGTCAGGGCGAGCGCTCACCGGCTGATGATCGAGGTAGCGCCGGAGATCCTCGGCGTATGCACCGACCGTGGGGTACCGCTCCCCCGGCGCCTTCTTGAGTGCCTTGGCGACGATGTTGTCCAGGTCACCGGCATACAGGCGTCTGAGCCGCTCGAGCGCGCTGGCCCGCGCCTCCGCCCCGGTGACCGCCGCGCTCAGCCGGGGCGGCGGGGTATCGAGAATGCCCTTGAGATGGTCGGCCGTGGTGAGGCTCCCCTCCCCGGTGGGGTGCCGGCCGGCCAGCAAGAAATAAAGCAGGACCCCGAGCGCATACACATCCGTGGCGGTCGTGATCGGCCCGCCGCCGAGCTGCTCCGGTGCCGCGTACTCAGGCGTGAGGGCGCGGCCGCCGAGATCGGTGAGCGTGGATGCCGCCGAGCCACCGGCGCCTTGGTCCTCGAGCAGCTTGGCGATGCCGAAGTCGAGTAGCTTCACCGTGCCGTCGGTCGCGACCAGGATGTTCGACGGCTTGAGGTCGCGATGGACCAGCAGGTTCGCGTGCGCATGCGCCACTGCGGCGAGCACCTGCTGGAAGAGCTCGATGCGCTCGACGGGCGTCAGCCGCCGCTCGTCGCAGTAGCGGTCGATGCGGGTGCCCTCGACGTGCTCGAGCACGAGGTAGGGCTGTCCGCCGCTGGTTACCCCTGCGTCGAGCAAACGGGCGATGTTGGGATGACTTAGTCGGGCGAGCATGGTGCCCTCGCGCCGAAAGCGTTCGCTGCCGATCGGATCGAGGAGCGCCAGATTCAGGATCTTGACTGCTGCGGTGCCCTCGAACCGACCGTCGCTCCGGCGGGCGAGCCAGACGGTCCCCATCCCACCTTGCCCCAGAGGCCGCTCCACCGTCCAGGCGCCCAGTCTCTGGCCTGCCAGCCCGCGTCCGCCGCGGGTCTCCGGATCCCAGGCTCCGTCGGGCAGGAACCCGCGAGCATCGAGCTCCGCCTCCGCGGCGAGCAATCGTTCGAGCTCTGCCGCATGCACCGGGTGCTCGACGCGGAGTCGCGCCAGCCAGCTCTCTCGGTCCGCCGGCTGGAGATCGAGCACCTGATCCAGCAGCGCGCCCAAGACGGGGAGCAGGGCGTCTGCACCGCCGTTTACCCCGGTGTCTGGCGCTGAGTGCATCGGCTCATGACTCCTGTAGGGTGCGATGCAGCAGCAGCCGAGCCTTGCGCCAATCGCGCTGAACGGTTCGCTCGGAGACCCCGCGCAACTGGGCCAGCTCTGTGAACGAGAAGCCGCAGAAGAAGTGAAGGTCGACGAGCTGGGCCAGCTGGGCATCCGCTCCTGCCAGCGTGTCGAGCGCGGTGCCGAGCTGCTCCAGCTCCTCCACCGAGGCGGGGCCCTCGGCCGGAGCGACGTCGGCTCCGGAGGAGGTGATGTAGAATTCCCCACCCCGCTTCTTGGCGCGCCGGCGACGCGCGTAATCGATCATGAGACCGCGCATGGCGCGCGCTGCATAAGCGAGAAACTGCGCCCGGCTGGCGAACTCCACACCCTCGCGCTGCGCGACGTTGAGGTAGGCCTCGTGCAGCAACGTGGTGGTCCCGAGCGTGAGCTCGGCGCCGCCGCGATGGAGCTCGCGTTCGGCGATCGCGTGCAGCTCGCGGTAGAGCGTGGCAAACAGCGCGCGCGCCGCAGTGCCATCGCCGGCGTCGGCGCAGTGAATGAGCTCGCCGATGGGGGCATCCACGGGCGTCGTCCTCGGGCGACCTGTGACCTTGGGAAGCTGGAGTAGAGCCCCAAATTACGGGGCCGGCAGAAGGTCGTCAAAGCGCGAACGCGGTGTCTGCAAGACGCATGATCCCCCGCCCCGGCCTAACTGGCCGGCCGCGGGGCCCGCTCCCCGAGACAGCAGTCCCGGGGGGGACCAACGACCGCCGCGCGGAGGTGGTGTGATCGGGCTGGATTGGCTGGCTGTCGGGATCAGCCACCGTCTTTCGATTTCCTGGTACGCGGACCTCGCGAGCTCCCGCCACCCCCTGAAGGAGGTCACCATGAACCCCAGCCACCGAGTCGCTTCGGCGTCTCTCCTCACCTTTGCCGCGCTGGCGATTGCGGCGTGCGGTGACCGGCTGGCGCCCACCGAGCCAGACCAGCTCAGCGCGAAGAAGGGGAAGGTGAAGATCACGAACCTCGCGCTCGACTCGCCCACGTTGTCGGTCGGCGGGCCGGGTACGGGCTTCACCGCCACTCTGCAGAACGCCGGCGATTCCCGGTCGAACGTCTTGCTTGAGGCGGAGATCGTGCAGGGGACGACCCAACGCCCCGGCGGCAGCGCCCCGGTCACTTGCGCCGGTCCTAACGGCACGCTGCCGAGCGGCACGTGCACGATGGGCTCCGTGGCCGCGGTCTCGAACGAGGGTCCCGGGACCGGTCTCCTGGTGCCGGGTGAAGCGCGATTCGTCCTCCGGGTAGTACAGGCCGGCATCACGCTCGACGAGCACAACATGGGCGTGACGCTGGTGCTGAGTCCCCGGATCGCGAGCCTGACCCTCGCTTCGACCACGCTCGTCATCGACGACGAGACCGGCACCACGTACGACGTCACGGTGGAGAACGCCACCGGCAGCAGCCAGTCGGGAATCCTGCTCCAGGGGGAAATCGTTCAGGGCGACGCGCTCAAAGGCGCCGGTGGGTTCAGTACCGACTGCCCGCCGGACCACGTGATCGGCGTCCTGCCGGCAGGCAACTGCACCATGAATCTTACGGCCAACGCCCGCAACGCGGCGGGCGGGAGCGGGACGCTGGTCCCCGGCGCAGCGAGCTTCCGCCTCACCCTCTCCCAGACGGTTGCAGAGGTGACCACGGTGCTCGATACCGAGACGGTCCCCATCACTCTGGTGGCGCCGGCTCGGATCGCGTACATCAGCTTGCGGAACGGCGTGTTCGATGTGTGGACCATGAATCCGGACGGCACGAACCACTCGCCGCTCACGAGTGACCCCGATGCGGACGTCAGCGCGGCCTGGTCGCCGGATCGGACTCGTCTGGCGATCGTGAGAAACCAGCAGATTTGGGTCATCAACGCCGACGGGACCGGCCTGACACCGCTCACGTCAGGCCTCCCCCATTCCGGCCCCAGCTGGTCGCCTGATGGAACCAAGATCGCATTCGTGACCAGCGAGACCAACGAGGGGCCACCATCGATCTACCTGATGAATCCGGACGGTTCGGGAAAGACCCGTATAACCTTCGATGCCAATGCCGCCGACCTGGGGCCCGCTTGGTCTCCGGACGGCACCAGGATCGCCTTCACCCGCAACTATCCGGATAACCTGCATGTCGAAGTGTGGATCATGAATGCCGACGGGAGCGACCCGGTGCGCATCAGCAATCCATTGCGCCGTGAGGCAGCCCCCGCCTGGTCACCGGATGGCAATCGGATCGCCTTTAGCACGGATTCGATTGATCTCTTGCTCCAACCGGTGGATCGGCGCCTCATGTCCATGAACCCTGACGGTTCGGGCCGAGCGACCATCCTCCAGGGCAAGGCGTTCGGACCTGCCTGGTCGCCGGACGGCACTCGCATCGCATACTTCACAACCGATGCCGACAATGTGGTGGACCAGATCTTCTCGATCGCCCCGGACGGCACCAACCCCACCCAGCTCACCTCTGTGGGCAGGAACTCAGGCCCGGCCTGGCGCTGAGCGGCGGCACCGAAGGGCCCCGGCCCCCTGGCCGGGGCCCTTCATTTTCCCCCACTGCCATAGCCAACTGAGCCGTCGATTCACAGATTCATGGCGTCCCAGCGGAGAGGTCAGGGTGTCGCTCCTGGTCGATACCGTCATGCGCCTTACCCGTTCGCGCCTCGGACCCATCCGCCGGCTGGTCGAAGGGTCGCTGCGACTGTACTGGATGTGGCGGGAAGACCGCCATGTCCGCGCACCTTTGAGCCGCAAGCTGCCGCTCTGGTGGCGTGGGTTCCGGGTCCACTCGGCCACCCTCTACGGCCTTGGCCGAGACCACGCTGCGGATTACCTGCCCGACTTCAACGCGATTCACCGGACCAAGGGCTTGAACTACGACCGCGCCTTCCTCGACAACAAGGCCGCGCTTCGTTCCGTGCTCCTCACATCGGGGCTTGCACAGACCGAGACCGTGGCGATGCTGTGGCGGGGGCGGGCGGTGGTTCACCCGTTCAGCCAGGACGGACAGC
>DASSUE010000337.1:0-8786 GCA_035707305.1 Gemmatimonadales bacterium | reverse complement strand
CGACGAGCTGCCGGAGTTCCGCCGCAACGTGCTGGAGGTGCTCCGCCAGCCTCTCGAGGATGGCTTCGTTACGGTGAGTCGCGCAGCGATGAACGTGACGTTTCCGTCCCGCTTCATTCTGGCGGCGGCGATGAATCCCTGCCCCTGCGGCTACCGCGGCGATCCGGTTCGCGGCTGTGGCTGTGATGATCTCGGGGTCGCGCGATACCTCGCCCGCATCTCCGGCCCGCTGCTGGACCGGATCGACCTTCATCTGTCCGTGCCCGCGGTGACCTATGGCGATCTGGCGGGCGGGGCCGGCGGCGAGACCAGCGCGGAGATCCGCAGTCGGGTGGAAGCTGCTCGTGCCCGGCAGCGCCTCCGTTTTCGCGGCCTGCCCGGTGTCCGAACCAACGCCGAGATGAGCGCGCGCGAGGTCCGTCGGTGGTGCCGAAGCGGGCCGGCGGCGGATAGTCTGCTGCGCGATGCGGTCGTGCGGCTCGGGCTGTCCGCCCGCGCGTACCACCGGGTACTCAAGATCGCGCGCACCATCGCCGATCTGAGCGCCAGCGACGAGGTCGGCTCGGAGCACGTGGCCGAGGCCATTCAATATCGGAGCTTGGACCGGCGCCGCTCCGCTCTCGCCCCCTGAGGGTCGGATCCCCAAGACCCTTGGCTCGATTGCCCCAGCCCCGTCCCACTGTGTATGCTCGGACCATGAGCCGGGAGCACTAGACGTGCAATTCGATCGCCGCAAATCGTCGCTTTCGAGTGTGGACGGGCCGCCGGGCGAAGGTCGCCGGGCCGCCGACCGACCCCCCAGCCCCATGCCGACATCATCCCTGTCACATGTCGCCCGCGCGAGCGGTCTATCCACGGTAAGCGAGACCGACGCCGCGCTGGTCACCCGGGCGCGCGATGGCGATCTGGGCGCGTTCGCGACGCTCATGAGCCGCTACCGAGACACCTTGGGACGCTATGCGTTCCACATGCTAGGCAGCCGAGAGGACGCCGAAGAGGCCGTGCAGGACAGCTTCGTCCGGGCCCACCGCGCCCTCGCCGACTGCCGGCAGCCGGAGCGGTTTGGGGCGTGGCTGTTCACGATCATGGTCAACCGGTGCCGGACGGCCCAGCGCCGCCTGTTTCACCGCCGCCGGCACACCGAGGACTTGAGGGATGACGTGGCGGCCACGGGCGATACGTCGGCGTCGATCGAGTGGCGTGAGGAGATTGCCCGCGCCCTGGCCGAGCTGCGGCCGCACTATCGGGAGGCGTTTCTGCTGCGATACGTCGAAGGCCTGGACTATGCCGAAATGGCGCGGTTGACCGGCGCCCGCGAGCCCACGCTCCGGATGCGGGTCAAGCGCGCGGGCGACCGGTTGCGCTTGCTACTGCGAGACGTCCATGCGGGTTGATCCGGACGACGCACCCGACGGCACGCTCGAGCGCGTCATCGCCGAGCTGCGACGGCCCATGCGGCTGGATCCCGCGCTGGACCAGCGGGTGCTGGAGGTGCTGCGTCGCGATCCGATCGCCCCGGGCCCGGGCATCGACTCCCGGGCGCGGCGGTTCCGTGCGCGCTGGATCGCCGGGGTTGCAACGGGTGCGCTCGCGGCCGGCCTCCTCGTGGCCGTACTCCGTCCTGAGCCGGGCACCACCCGACCCATCGAGCTACGCCTGAGCGCACCGGCGAGCCAGGTGGTCGTGGTGGGCGATTTCAACGACTGGGATCCTGATGCCACGCCGCTCCGGCCCGGCAACGAGGGCGGGACCTGGAGGGTCGAGCTCAGGCTTCCACCTGGCCGCTACCGTTATACGTTCCTAGTGGACGGTCGTCGCTGGGTACCCGATCCCGCCGAACCCAGAGCCGCCGACGACGACTTCGGAGCGCCGACCTCCGTCCTGACTGTGAGTTGATGATCATGCATCGTCCCGCCGCAGCCCTGGCCGTGCTCGTCCTCACCGTGAGCCCTCTGTACGCCCAGGACCGCCGGCTGGTCGAACGTCTCGATCCGGTCACGTCCACCGCGGTGCAGCAACTGGTCGATTCGGCGCGCGCGCTTCAGCTCCCAACCGAGCCTCTGGTGCAAAAGGCACTCGAGGGCAGCACGCTCGGCGCCGGCGGCGATCGCATCCGCTCGGCCGTCGGCGCGCTGCTGGGCCAGCTTTCGCGGGCGCGTGACGCACTCGGCCCGGCAGTAACCGATGCGGAGCTGACCGCAGGCGCGGGTGCACTCCGCGCGGGTCTCGGTGCTGAAACGCTGCAACGGCTTCGCGCGCTCCGGGAGGGCCGGCCCCTTGTGGTGCCTCTCTCCGTATTGACCGACCTGGTGGCGGAGGGCATGACGACAGAGCTTGCGGCCCGATCGGTGTTCGACCTGGCTCGCACCGGGCGCCCGGACGACGATTTTGTGGCGTTGCGTCGGCGAGTGCAGACCGAGCTTCGATCGGGCACTGGCCGGGGCGGCGGAGCCCGTCCCGCGGCCGACCCTCCGGCCCAGCGACCGTGATCGGGCGTAGAGGGGTGCTGCCGCTCGTCGCGCTGCTCGCGACGGCCGCCCCCGCGGCAGGGCAGGTGCGCGCCTCGCTCGACGTCGGCGCAGGATCGTATCGGCCCGACGGCGCGCTTACCGCAGCTGTCGCTTCGCTCGCCCCGTCCTTCCGTCTCGACGCCGGTTTTCTTCGATTCGATGCCGCTGGGACGTACACCGACGCGCCCGCGGGCCGGTGGAATTTCCAGGGTGCGTCGCAACTCGTGATCCGATCGCCCCGCCTCTGGTTCATGCGCGCGGAGCTTGCCGGTACCGCCGACTGGACCTCGCATCGTCGAGTCGACGGCACCACCGTGCTTGGGGCCGAGGGAAGGATCTACTTGCACCCGATTCGTGGCACGTCGCTGTGGGCAGGGCATACCCGCGGATTGGCGTGGTCGCTCGGCCAGCAGACGCCCGTGAAGCGGTCCGAAGCTGGCGCGTCGGCGGGCCGCGGGCGGCTGCAGGTCGGCGTGACGCTCGCCAGCACGTCGTTCGATTCCCCCGGGGCCGACGATCGAATCGCGGGATTCGCTCCGGCCGTGGACGGACTCGCCGCCGATACTGCTTCGCCCCCGACCGGCCCGCGTCGCGGCGAGCGTGCGGGCTTCACTGACGCCATGCTGTGGGGTCGCTGGAACCACCGAGCCTTCGACGTGGATCTCGCCATCGGTCGCCGATTCAGCCGAAGCAGCCCGGAGGTGGTGCTGTGGAGCGTATCCGCCGCGCGCACGATCCTGCCGAATCTGGCCATCGTCGCTGCCGCCGGCAGGGCGGGATCCGATCCAGTCACCGCGCTCCCGGGTTCGCGCTACGCGGTGCTCGGATTCCGGGTCGCGGTCGGTTCGCCGTCCATGCGGGAGCGCGAGGACGATCCGCGGCCGCCACCTCCCCGGCCCGGATTCCGGATAGGTCCGCAGGAAGCGGCCGGCCGCGAGATCGTGGTGCGCGCACGTGAAGCGCTGGTGGTCGAGATCGCGGGAGACTTCACCGACTGGCGGCCGATGGCGCTCGCCAGTATCGGCGACGACGAATGGCGGATCGTGCTGCCGCTGGAGCCGGGCCTGCACCGCGCCGTCGTCCGCAGCGACGGCGGTCAGTGGCAAGCACCGCCGGGCGTTCGGGCGGTGCACGGCGAGTTCGGCACCCAGGTGGGCGAGTTCGTAGTGGAGTGATTACCTCACCGTGAACGGAACGGAAAACTGAGTGCGGTCCCAGCGGAGGCGCAGCACGCCTCCGTCGCCCCGAGGCTCGATGGCGATGGTGAACGGCTCCACGGTTTGCGAGAGCTGTTCCGACGTGAGATCGACCCGCGCGAAATCCTGCCGCGGGTCGTACATCGTTCCCCACTGACCGGTCTGACTGTTGAGAATGAGCTTGCCGCCCTCGGGTGAGGGGAGCATGAAGAGCGTGTAGCTGCCCTTTGGGATCGCCACACCGCCCATGAGCAGATCGGCGTCGGTAGTGAACCCGGTGGCCGCGTTCGCACCGAGCCGCCAGATCTGGTTCCACGGCACCACATTCCCGAATATCTCGCGTCCGCGGCGCTGCGGCCGGCCATAGTCCACCGTGAGGTTCGCCTTGCCGACCTTCACCCGCAGCGTGTCGCGGCTGGAGAGCTGCCCCATCGGACCCTTCGCCTTTTCTCGCGCCGCGAACTGACGGCGATAGGCGCTGATGTCCACGTCGTTCACCCGCTCGACCATCACCTTGAGCGGGCTGTCTGAGCCGTCGAGCGCCAGCAGCCGGCCCTGCCCGTCCACCCGCACGTGCGCGGGTTGCCCGCCGGGGTAGAACCCGGGAACGGGCACAAAGTCCACGTCAACGGTCTGGGCTCCGCGCCGAACCACGGTGAACCCGAACGGCTGGCGCGTTCCGGGCGCGATCGTGGCCACGCTGATGCTGTCCCTGCCGCTGTGCGCAAGGCGCAGGAGCAGCTGTTCGTACATCGCGTAGGTGAATGGGAGGATCGGCAACGCCCCCGGACCCACAGCGAGCGAGAATCGCTGGGTCGAGTCGCCCCGCGTGGCGACGGTCTCCACCGAATCGCCCACGAAGCGCACCTCGGCCGACGTACGGAGGCCGGACGCAGACGGCTCGGCCGGCTCGCCGGTCACTTCGAACCGGCTGATGGTCGCGTCCGGATTCAACGTGGCCTTGTACTTCACGGTCCGCGCCATGGGGACCAGGCTTACGACCTCGCCCTCCAGCTGGCCGCCGCTCCGCGTGAACCGCTCGACCGCGAGGGTGTCCGACCCCATCCGCGTGATGAAGCCGCCTTGCTCCGGACTCTGCGAGAGCGCCGCGCCGGGCAGCGCCGCCGGCAGCAGCAGCGCTGCGAGCAACGTGAGAACGGTCTTGCGCATGACGTGAGATCCTTTCAGTGGTCAGTCATCGTCCGGCCGGGCGCGACGAACCCGCTTGAGCGCGCCGCGCCGCCGCTTGGCTTCCAGCCGCGCCGCCTTTGCCGCCGCCGACGGCCGGGTCCGTTTTCGAGGGCGTAGCGGCACCAGAGCCTGAGCCAGCAGCACCTTGAATCGCTCGGTGACAGCTTCACGGTTGCGGAGTTGGCTTCGTGACCCGCTGGCCACCAGCCGGATCCGACCCGTGGCATCGAGCCGCGACGCCAGGCGGGTCAGCACCCGCGTCCGCTGTACGTCGTCGAGCGCCGTGCTCGCCGCCAGGTCCCACACCAGCTCGACGCGGGTCGACGACGTATTCACGTGCTGCCCGCCGGGGCCACCGGAGCGCGACGCCCGATACTCCAATTCTCGCATCGGCACCCGCACCCCGCCGTCGATCTCGAGCCAGCCATCGGGCGACATCACTCAACAGTAACCTGCTACCGTCACCGAGGGATGGCATTACGTTACTGCCATGCCATCCCTGGAGGGGCTCGAGCGCCATCTCAGCCGGCTCGGTCGCGTGCTGCTCGGTTACTCCGGGGGCGTGGACTCCGCGCTCCTCGCCGTCGTCGGGACCCGCGCGCTGGGCCGGGATCGGTTCCTGGCCGGCTTGGGCCGAAGCGCGTCGTACCCCGAAGCCCAATCCGTGATCGCGCTGGACCTCGCCCGTCGGTTCGACGTTCCGCTGATCGAACTCGACACCCGTGAACTGGACGATCCCCGTTACGTCGCGAACACACCCGATCGCTGCTACTTCTGCAAGGCCGAGTTGTGGACCAAGCTCGGCGTGCTCGCGCGCGAGCGGGGATTCGATGTCGTCATCGACGGCACCAACGCGGATGATCTCGGAGAGCACCGGCCCGGCCTCGCCGCGGCGCATGAGCACGGCGTTCGCTCGCCATTGGCGGAGCTCGGGTGGGCGAAGGCTGACGTCCGCGCCGCCGCGCGGGCGTCGGGGATCCCCAGCTGGGACGCGCCTGCGGCCCCGTGTCTCTCGAGCCGGGTGCAGTATGGCCTCGCAGTGACTCCGGAACGGCTCCGGCAGGTCGAGGCGGGTGAAGCCTACCTCCGGTCGCTGGGCGTGACTGGTGATCTTCGGGTTCGGCACCATGGCGACACCGCGCGGGTCGAGGCAGCGCCCGACCAGCACGAGCGGCTGGCCCGCTCCTGGGAGCGGGTCCGCGATACGTTTGTCCGACTCGGGTTCAGCGAGGTCGTGCTCGACCCGCGCGGATACCGCCGCGGCGGTCTCCTCGCCGTACTCGCCGACGCCCGCACCTGATGCGCCTGTTCGCGGCGCTTCCCATTCCGGACCCGGCACGCGAAGAGGTCGCGGCGCTGCTCACGCGACTCCGTGCCTCGGATTGGCCGGTCCGCTGGGTCGGAGACGAAGGTCTTCACGTTACCCTGAAATTCTACGGTGAAGTCGCGCCTGAGCGTCTCGAGGTAATCGAAGAGTCGGTGCGGCTCGCCGCCCGCGGCACCGGGCCGCTCCCGCTTCGCCTCGACGAACTCGGCGCGTTTCCAAGCGCGCAACACGCGCGCGTTCTCTGGCTCGGTCTTGAGGGACCGCCCGCACTCGAGCTGCTGCAGGATCGCCTCGAGCGGTCGGGGGAGGCGATCGGATTCCCCCCGGAGGGACGGCCGTTCCGTCCCCACGTCACGCTGGGTCGGGTGCGTGAGGGCCATCGGATCGCGCCCACCGCGCTGGACGATTACGAAGTCGAGCGTCTCCCGCTGCTGGCCGAAGAGCTGGTTCTCTTCGAAAGCCTCCTTTCCCCGCAGGGCCCACGCTACGAGCCGAGGCTCACGCTCCCACTTGGCGGTTGATGGGTTGTCTGCTGGCTCCGTTTCGCGCCCTGGGGTGCCTCGTCGTCCTCGTCGGCCTCGCCGGTGCCTGGCTCTATCGCGACCGGTTGCTCGAGATGGGCGGCCGACTGCTACGGGGCGAGCCGGCGCCGGTCGAGGCCATCGGCCGGCCCGGGCCGCGAGCCCTGGCGGCCGCCAGGGCTCGCGCCGATTCCCTGACGCGCGGACGGGCGGATACGGTCGTGCTCAGCGCGAACGAGACTGCGTCGCTCATCGTGGCCGGACTTGCGCCGGCCGTCCGCTCGCAGCTCGACTCACTCCAGGTGACCCTTCGCCAGGAACGGATCGAGCTCACCATGTCGCTCGCTACCGGACGGCTGCCCCGCAACGTGGTTGGACCCCTGGGCATCGGCTTGCGCAACCGTGAGCCAGTCCGGGCCAGCGGTCCGTTCGCCGTGATGAAACCGGGCGTCGGCGAGTGGACCATCGACCGGATCGACGTGCGGGGCATGCCCCTGCCGGCCGACCTCGTGCCCACCTTGCTCGAGCGGCTCTTCGCCGAGCCCGGTCGCCGCTCGGTGGAGCTCGCGCTCCCGCGCGGCGTGCGTGAGGTGCGGGTCAGTCCGCTGGGGTTGGTGCTCTATGGAGCGGCGCGCTCATGAGCCACCGCGTTCTCATCATCGATGACGAAGCTGGCATCCGGCAGGCGCTCAAGCAGGTCCTGGAGTACGAGGGGATGGAGGTGCGGGTGGCCTCATCCGGCGGCGAGGGCATCAGTGTCTACGGCGAGTTCCGCCCGCACCTCGTCTTCCTCGATGTGAAGATGGCCGGACTCGACGGGCTGGAAACACTGACCCGGCTTCGGGACCTCGACGCCGGCGCCGTCGTGATCATGATCTCCGGGCACGGAACGATCGCCACCGCGGTAGACGCCACCCAACGGGGCGCGTTCGATTTCCTGGAGAAGCCGCTGGATACCGATCGGCTGCTGGTGACGGTCCGGAACGCCCTGGATCATGCTGCGCTCGTGGGTGAGAACGCGCGGCTGCGGGAAGCGGCGGCGCGGCGGTACGCGATGGTAGGGTCCAGCAGCGCGCTCCAGGAGGTGCGCGAGCTGATCGCCAAAGTCGGTCCCACCAGCGCGCGGGTGCTCATCACCGGCGACAACGGCACCGGCAAGGAATTGGTGGCGCGCGCGCTCCACGAGGCCTCTCCCCGGAGGAACCGCGCATTCGTTGAGGTGAACTGCGCCGCGATCCCGTCCGAGCTGATCGAGAGCGAGCTGTTCGGCCACATGAAGGGCTCGTTCACCGGTGCCTTCGCCGACCGGGCCGGCAAGTTCGAGCAGGCCGACAGCGGCACGCTCTTCCTCGACGAGATCGGGGACATGTCCCTCTCGGCGCAGGCCAAGTTGCTCCGCGTTCTCCAGGAAGGCGTGGTCACGCGGATTGGCGGCGCCAAGGCAGTGCAGGTGGACGTGCGGGTCATCGCGGCGACCAACAAGGATCTGGGGCTGGAGATCGCGGAGCAGCGGTTCCGGGAAGATCTGCTCTACCGGCTCAACGTGGTGGAGATCCACGTTCCGGCGCTCCGGGAGCGCATCGACGACGTCCCGGCGCTGGTGGCGCACTTCGTCGACCAGCTGGCGCTCGGCGCGGGCGTGGCCGGCCGCACGCTCAACGACGACGCCGTGCGCCGGCTCCAGGCGCGCCCGTGGCCGGGCAATGTTCGCGAGCTGCGCAACGCGGTCGAGCGCGCGCTTATCCTGGCTCCGTCCAAGATCGTCACTGCGGCCGACATCGACCGGCTGTTCCCGCAGACCGAGGGCGCGGCGCCCGCGCTCGATGCCGGCCCGCAGACCTTCGAGACGTTCAAGCACGACGCGGAGAAGGCGTTTCTCCAGGCCAAGCTCAAGGAATTCGACTGGAACGTGTCCGAAACCGCTCGGGCCCTCAAGATGCCCCGCTCGAATCTCTACAAGAAGATCGAGCGCTACGGCCTGAGCCGGGATTCGACGTGACCGGCCCGCGGGACTGGGACCAGGAGCTGGCCGCGATCGATC
>DASSUE010000336.1:0-11103 GCA_035707305.1 Gemmatimonadales bacterium | reverse complement strand
GTGGGCACCGTGGGCACGCTGACCCTGATCGCGCTGTCGCCCACCGTGCAGGTGGAGATCCTAGGACGTCCCGACGCATGGTTCCCGCTCAAGAACCCCGCGCTGGTCACCCTGCCGGCATCGTTCGCCGCCGGAATCGCCGTCTCATGGCTGACCGCGCGCGCCGAGTTGCGCGCCGGCTACGCAGGCTGGGAACGTCGGATGCACCTCGGCGTCGCGGACGAATGAGAGTCGGCCTGATGCTGCTGGCGGTGGGAGCGTGCTCCACGCCGGACGACACCCGGTTCGCCGAGCTGCAGCGCCGAGGCGCGGCCGCGATGGGCGTCGACCAGTACACCTCGAATCACGTCTTCGAGACCCTTCCCGATGGAGGCCGCATCCTCCTGCGCCGGGATCCGGCCGACACCGCCGGTGTCGCCACGATCCGGGCGCACATGCGGACCATCGCCGCCCGGTTCGCCGCGGGCGATTTCTCGTTGCCGGGCGAGGTCCATGCGCAGGCAGTGCCGGGGGCCGACGTCATGCGGTCCCGCCGAGCCCACATCCGATACTTTGCCGACACCACCCGGGGCGGCGGCACGGTCCGGATCAGGACCACCGATTCCGTCGCGCTCGCGGCCGTCCACCGGTTCCTGGCTTTCCAGCGCCAGGATCATCGCGCGCCGGGGCACGACCATGAACGCGGTTCCTAGGAGCGATCGATGGTGAGCAAGATCAACCTGGCGGAGAAGCTTGCGCAGTTCACCGATCACTGGAGCCCGAAGATCATCGCGGATCTCAACGACTGCCACGTGAAGCTGGCCAAGGTGCAGGGCGAGTTCGTCTGGCACGACCACGCCGGTGAGGACGAGCTGTTCATCGTGATCAGCGGTGAGTTGACTATCCAACTTCGCGATGGCGCAGTGACGCTGGGACCGGGTGAGCTGGTCGTGATTCCCAAGGGCGTGGAACACCGACCGGTGGCGCGCGAGGAGGTGCAGTTGATGCTCATCGAGCCGAAGGCGACCCGGCACACTGGCACCGTGGAGAGCGAGATGACCGTCCACGAGCTCGCACGGATCTGAGCGGCCGTGGTTCACCCCGAGCTTCGCCACATCCGGAGCCTTGATCTCGAGCCCCCGGCGCTCCCGCCGGATCCGCGCGACTGTTCCGTCCGCTTCCAGGTGCTGATCGGGCCCCAGGGCGGCGCTCAGAGCGAGTCATTCACCTTTACCGCGGTGACACCCGGCCACCTGAGCCGGATTGCGGGCGGCCGCTGGGGTCGGGGGGCGCTGATGCTTGCGAGCTTCGACTGGGAGTCCGTGACCCGGGCGATCGCCCAGCTCCTGGTTGCATCGGCGCGGCCCACGTGGGATGAGGTGGCGACTGAGCTCAACCGAGTGCTCGACTGGGAGATTGGCTCGGCGCACGGCTGACCGGGACATGGCGACAGCGTCATACGCGACCCGCAGCGCTATCGAGTGGCACGACCTCGTGCCGCTCAACGGCTGGGACCGGACGAACTGCCTGTGCCCGGTCCCGCGCCGTGGCGATGGACATGTTCTTTCACGTCGAGCACCACCTGTACCCGCATGTGCCCACCTGCCGCGTGGCGCGGCTCGCCCAGCGGCTGGACCGGGTCGCTCCGGAGCTGGCGCGGCACACGGTGTACTGACGCCCCTCGCCCCGCGGGTCGGGTCCGGCTAAACTCGACGTCCTCAACCACTCTGGGGCCGGTCTTGCCGCTCGCTCTCCGATTCGTCGCTGCCGTCTTCCTGGCCGCCGCCGCATGCGCGCCCTCGTCCTCGACGTCCTCGTCAACCGCAAGCCGTCCGGCGCCGCAGATGGATCCGGCGCAGCTGCGGCCGACCACGACCGAGCGCTTCGACCCGAAAAGCGTGCCCGCATATTCCGGCTCACATCCCGAGGTGTACGCCTACATCGACGCGAACCTGCCGGCGCACCTGCGGCAACTCCAGCGCTGGGTTCGGCAGCCCTCGGTCAGCGCGCAGAATATCGGCATCCGCGAGATGGCGGAGCTCCTGCGCGGCGACCTGGTGAAGCTGGGCTTTCGCGAGACAGAGCTGGTGCCGACCGACGGGCATCCCGGTGTCTGGGGGTTCTACGACACGGGCGCCCAGAAGACGCTCGTGGTGTACATGATGTACGACGTGCAGCCGGTGGACACGGTCGGCTGGCAGGTACCCGGATTCGAGGGGGCGGTGGTGGAGCATCCCCTCGGCCGCGCGCTCATGGCGCGAGGCGCCACCAATCAGAAGGGCCCTCAGCGCGCCTTTCTGAACGCCATCGAGTCGATCCTCGCGACCCGCGGGAACCTGCCGGTCAACCTCATGGTGATCGCGGAGGGGGAAGAAGAACTGGGGTCGCCGCACTTTCCCCAAGTCGTCGGCCGGTACGCCAGCCGGCTGCGCACGGCCGACGGGGTGATCTTCCCGTTCCCGAGTCAATCACCGGCGGGTGCGGCGGCGATGAGTCTCGGGGTAAAGGGAATCCTGTACTTCGAGCTGGAAGCGAGGGGCGACAGCACCGGCGGGCCGAAGGACGCGGAGATCCACGGCTCCTGGAAGGCGTTGGTGGATGCGCCCGCGTGGCGCCTTTCGCAAGCGCTGGCGACGCTCACATCGCCTGACGGCAACACGATCCTGGTCCCCGGATACACGGACGCGATCCGGCCGCCGAGCGACGAGGAATGGCGGTTACTGAACGGCATGGTGGACGGGTGGACCGCACAGGAAGCTCGCGCCCGAGAACTCCTCGGCGTGAGCGAATGGGTGGACGGATTGTCGGGTCGGAGTGCCCTTGCGCGGTATCTCTTCACCACGACGCTCAACATCGATGGCATGTGGTCCGGCTACACCGGTCCCGGCAGCAAGACGATCCTACCGCATGTCGCGACCGCCAAAGTGGATTCCCGCCTGGTGCCCAACCAGCATCCCGACACGGCCCTGGCGCTGATCCGCCGCCACCTCGATGCGAAGGGGTTCACGGACATCGCGATCCGCAAGCTGTCCGGCTATCCGGCCGCCCAGACGTCGGTCGACGCCCTGCTCATCAAGGCCGCGATCGGCGTCTTCAACAAGTTCGGGCAACCGCTGAGCGTGTCACCTCGCCTGGCCGGCAGCGCCCCGTACTACGTGTTCACTGCGCTGGGACTTCCGATGGTGCCAGCCGGCATTGGTCATGGGTCGGGGGCCCACGCGCCCAACGAGTATCTGGTGATCGAGCCGAAGGCGGGCTCCCCTCTGGCAGGACTCGCCCAGATGGAGCAATTCTACGTCGACCTGCTCTATGCGCTCGCGGAGGTACCCCGATGACCATCGCCGAGGCATGACATTCGAACAACGCTTCGAGTCGCTGCTCTGGAGCAGTCGGCTCGTCGCGCTCATCGCGGTGATCGGCAGCCTCGCGGTGGCGCTCGCCATGTTCTATGTCGCCACCATGGATGTGCTGTACCTGCTGGTCCATCTCCGCGACTACGGTGATCTGGCCATGGCGCCGGATGCGCGGGCGGCGCTCCGAGGCCAGACCGTCGCGCACGTCGTCGAGGTGGTGGACGGGTACCTGCTCGCCGCCATCATGCTGATCTTCTCACTTGGCCTCTACGAGCTGTTCGTCAGCCGCATCGATGTAGCCGAAGGCTCGGCGTTCGCCGAACGGTTGCTCCTGATCCGAAGTCTCGACGACCTGAAGGACCGTCTGGCCAAGGTGGTGCTGCTGATACTGGTCGTGAAGTTTTTCGAGTACGCGCTCGGACTCCCCGTGACCGAGCCGATCGACCTCTTGTACCTCGCCATCGGGATCGTGGCCGTAGCGGCAGCGCTCGCGCTGTCCAACAAACCGAAACCCACCGGTGCCCCGTCGGCGGGGCGCGGAGACGGCAATGCAGGCTGATCGGGCCATCGCGTCGGCGGTGATTCGCGGAGTGGGGGGCGTCTTCTGCGCGCTGGGCCTGAGCCTGGCCACTGCAGGCGCACAGCAAGCCGCGAAGCACCCGGTGACGCATGAGGACATCTGGCTCATGAAGCGGGTGGGGCCGCCGGTGCCGAGCCCCGACGGCCGGTGGATCGTGTTCACCGTGACCGAGCCCGCGTACGACGATTCCGCCAAGGTTGAGGATCTGTGGCTGGTGGCGGCGGATGGCAGCGCCCCCCCGCGCCGCCTGACCACGACGCGTGGGCGTGAGAGCGAGCCGGCGTGGAGCCCGGATGGCGGCCGGGTCGCGTTCACCGCCAAGCGTGACGGCGACGCGGCCAGCCAGATCTACGTGCTCGAGCTTAGCGGCGGGGAAGCGCGGCGGGTCACCGATCTGTCGGGCGGGGCATCCAATCCCCGCTGGCGGCCCGACGGCGCGGCACTGCTGGTCAACACCGCCGTGTATCGGGGCGCGACCGACGAAGCGTCGAACGCGAAGCTGAGCGAGGAACGGAAGAGACGCAAGTACAAGGTGCGGATGTACGAGGGCGGGGGGCCGATCCGCTATTGGGATCGCTGGCTCGACGACACCCGCCCGCAGCTCGCCATCGCCGATCCGGCCGGCGTCACCCCGGCGAGGCTGCTGTTCGCCGACTCCCGTCTCGCGGCCCGAGCGGGATTCGGAGGACGATTCACCGACGAGCGCGAGGTGCTCGACGCCGCGTGGACCCCGGACGGCGCCGCGATCGTCTTCGCCGCGACGACCAACCGCGACCGCGCCGCGAGCGAGATCGTGCGCAGCGACCTGTTCGTCGTCGCGGCAACCGGCGGAGAACCCCGCGCGTTGACGGCGGGGGGCGACAGCTACGGCGCTCCCGCGTTCTCACCCGACGGCAAGATCCTCGCGGCCGTCGTGAATCTCGAAGCGCCGAAACTCTACACCCATGACCGGCTGGCGGTGTGGCCCTGGCCGAGCCTCGAGCCGCGCACGGTCGTGACGTCGGGGCTGGATCGGGCGGTGTCGAGCTGGGCCTTCACGCCCGCTGGCGATTCGATCTATTTCACGGCCGAAGACCGGGGGCATGAGCAGCTGTATCGCGTGGGTTCGGCCGGCGGGCCGGTGCACCTGACGCACACGCTCGAGCACGGCGTCTACACCTCGATCGCGATTCCTCGAAGCGGGGCGACGGCGCTGTTCGCCCGGTGGGGCAGCGCTGTCCGCCCGGCGGAGATCGTGCGCCTGGACGCCGCCGGCCGCCGAGCCGCGCTCACCGATTTCAACGGCGCGCGCGCGGCCGCGATCGACTGGCAGCCGGCGCGGAGCTTTAGGTTCACCAGCCGGCGCGGCCGATCCATCCACAGCTTCCTGGTGTTGCCGCCCGGGTTCGACTCCACGCGGCACTACCCGTTGTACGTGATGATGCACGGCGGGCCGCACACCATGTGGCGCGACGAGTTTTTCCTCCGGTGGAACTACCATCTGCTCGCGGCCCCCGGCTACGTCGTCCTGCTCACGAACTATACCGGCTCCACCGGGTTCGCCGAGTCGTTCGCTCAGGCCATCCAGGCCGATCCGTTCGCCACATCGGCCGACGAGATCAACCAGGCAGCCGATGAAGCCATCCGCCGTTTTCCGTTCATCGACCGCGACCGGCACTGCGCCGGCGGGGCGAGCTACGGCGGTCATCTCGCCAACTGGCTCGAGGCAACCACCACGCGGTACCGGTGCCTCATCAATCACGCGGGCCTGATAAACGCCGCGTCACAATGGGCTACCAGCGACATCAACTATTCGCGCGAAGTGTCGTACGGGGGACCACCGTGGCAAGGCGGCCGGCTCTGGCGCGAGCAGAACCCCATCACCCGCGCGGCCCACTTCCGCACGCCGATGCTGGTCACCGTGGGCGAGAAGGACTATCGCGTGCCGCTCAAC
Source organism: Gemmatimonadales bacterium (assembly GCA_035707305.1). Taxonomy (GTDB): domain Bacteria; phylum Gemmatimonadota; class Gemmatimonadetes; order Gemmatimonadales; family GWC2-71-9; genus DASQPE01. The sequence continues at coordinate 5,258 of DASSUE010000336.1, read as the reverse complement.
AACACCCTCGAGACCTGGACGGTGCTGCAGCGGCTCGGTATCCCGAGCCGGCTTCTGGTCTTCCCGGATGAGAATCACTGGATCCTCAAGGGCGAGAACAGCCGGTTCTTCTACGCCGAGGTGCATGCGTGGCTGGCGAAGTACCTGAGCGCACCGCGGGCAGCGGACGCGGCCCGGCAGTAGCGGACCCAGCGGTCGATCCGCTCGCCGCCGCGCTGAGCGGACGATATGCGATCGAGTCGCTGCTGGGTCGTGGGGCGACGGCCGCGGTGTACCTCGCCCAGGATCTGCGGCACGGCCGCCGGGTCGCGCTCAAAGTCCTGCACGACGCGCTGGGCTCCGCGGTAGGGGTCGAGCGGTTCCAGCGCGAGATCCGCGTAGCCGCCCGGCTGCAACATCCCAACATCCTTCCGCTGTTCGACTCCGGCGCCGACGCCGGCCTCCTGTGGTACGTGACCCCGCTGGTCGAGACCGGATCACTCCGTGACCGGCTGGCGGGCGGTCCACTGGCGCCGGGTGAGGCCGCGGCCCTCGGCGCGGAGGTGGCCGATGCGCTGGCCCACGCGCACTCGGCCGGCATCGTGCACCGTGACATCAAGCCGGAGAACATCCTCATCGGGACCGGCGGGCATGCGCTCCTGGCCGATTTCGGGATCGCCGGCGCGCTCGACCCGGTCACGTCGGGCGAGCGCTCGCTCACCGAGACCGGCATCGCCGTGGGCACACCGCTGTACATGAGCCCGGAGCAGGCCACCGGCACCGGCGGCGCCGATGGCCGGAGCGATATCTACGCCCTCGGTGCCGTCCTGTTCGAGGCGCTCACCGGTCGGCCGCCGTTCGACGGCGACAACGTTCGTGAAGTGCTGGTGCGGCGATTGGTGGAGGAGCCACCGTCCCCCCGAAGGATGCGGCCCGAGGTACCGCCCGGATTCGATCGGGTGGTCCGCCGCGCGATGGCGCGACAGCGGGACGCGCGCTACCAGACGGCGGGTGAGCTGGCGGCGGCGTTGAGAGCGGGATGGCGCGATGGGGGATCGCCGGATAGCTGGAGGGCCGGAGGGCGGGAGGGCGCGAAGGCGCTCCTCAAACGGTGGCGAGTAGCAGCCGTGAGCGCCGGGTTTGCTGCGGTGGCGGCCGTGGGAGTCTGGCTGTGGCGAACGGGCCATCCGGCCCTCCGGCCCTCCGGCCCTCCAGCCCTCCCTGTCGTGGCTGTGCTGCCCTTCAAGAGCCTCGGTCCGCCCGACGAGCAGTACTTCGCTGACGGACTCACCGAAGAGATCACCAGCCGTCTCGCGGGCGTGGGGGGGCTCCGCGTCATCTCCCGGACCAGCGCCGACCAGTACCGGACGACCACGAAGTCGCTGCGCGAGATCGGGGCGGAGCTCGGCGCTGCCTACGTGCTCGAGGGAAGCGTGCGCCTGGATCGGGCCGCCGGCCCGTCCGGGCGGGTCCGCGTTACTCCGCAGCTCATCCGGGTGGCGGACGACACTCACCTCTGGGCCGAACGGTACGACGCGGAGCTCGCCGGGGTCTTCCAGCTCCAGACCACCATTGCGGAGCGGGTGGCCGGCGCGCTGGACGTGGCGCTTCGCGAACCGGAGCAGGCGATGCTCGCGGAGGGCGGCACAACCAACAGCGAGGCGTACGATCTCTACCTGCGGGCCAACGAGTACATGCAGCGGGGCATGGAGCGGGCTTCGCTGGTGCCCGCCGTCGAACTGTACCAGCGCGCCGCGGATCTCGATCCGAAGTTTGCCCTCGCTCTCGCGCGGCTCGGGTCAGTGCACGCCGCGATGTACTGGTTCTTCCACGACCGGACCAACGCCCGCCTCGCGCTGGCTCGGCAGGCGGCGGATTCGGCACTTCGTCTCGTGCCCGGGCTCCCGGAGGGAAGGATCGCCCTGGGCCTCTACCACTATTGGGGCAGTCTCGATTACGAGCGGGCCTTGAGCGAGCTCGAGCCGGCGCGGCGACGCCAGCCGAGCAACAGCTTCCTGCTCGCCGCCATCGGGTACGTCGAACGCCGCCGCGGGCGGGAAGAGCAGGCGCTGGAGGCGCTGCAGGAGGCGGCGCGGCTCGATCCCCGCTCCCCGTTGCGGCAGCTCGAGGTGGGCACCACCGCGCTCCAGATGCGACGATACGCCGAAGCGGAGCGGGCGCTCGATCGGTCCATTGCGCTCGGGCCCGACCTGCCGACGGCATATGCCTATCGGGCCATGTTGGAGGTCATCTGGCGCGGCGACCTGCCGCGCGCCCGCCAGGTCTATCGCGACGCGCTGCAGCGGATCGGACCGGAGCGCCTGATGGTCCAGGCGTACAATTCGGACCGAATCTCCGGTGCCGTGGTCACAGCCGACACGGGATTGCGCCGGGCGTTGGCCGGCGTGACCGCCAGGACCTTCGCCGGAGACAGCGCCCGCTATCACCTGCTGAAGGCAGAGGCGGCCTGGTTCGCGGGGGATCAGCCGGCCCTTCGGGCCCACGCCGACTCTGCGCGCCGGCTGTTCGAGGCGGCGCTCGGCGCGCTGCCAACCGATGCCCGCCGCCTTGCCCATCTGGGCGTGGTATACTCATTCCTCGGCCGGCACGCCGACGCTTTGCGGGTCGGCCGGCGCGCGGTCGAGTTGCTCCCGGTGAGCCTGGACGCGCACGCCGGGCCGTTTCTCACGGCGAGCCTCGCGCGGAGCTACATGCTGGCGGGTGAGCGCGACAGCGCCGTGCGGCTGCTGGAGGGACTTCTCCGGATCCCCTCCTGGATCTCGCCGGCGGAACTTCGAGTGGACCCGACGTGGGATCGGCTGCGCGACCATCCCCGCTTCAAGGAGCTGACCAACGCCGATGCCGCGAATCCGTGACCTGCGGATACTGACGCTCGAGGGCGCCACCGCACTCGCCGATGCCGCCGAAGCCGCGGCGCGGCAGCGTGCCTGGACTGTTGCCATCGCGGTCGTCAACCCGCAGGCGGGCTTGATCCACTTCAGGTGCATGGATGGTACCCAACCGGGAAGTCAGCAGGTGGCGATCGAAAAAGCCCGCACTGCCGCCAACTTCAAGCGACCCACGAAGGCCCTCGAGGACGCACTGACCGCCGGCCGGACTGGGCTCTTGTCGATGCCGGGCATCATTACGCTGGAAGGAGGCGTCCCAGTGATCATCGACGATCAAATCGTGGGAGCAATCGGGATCAGCGGTATGCAGTCGACGCAGGACGGGATCATCGCCGCCGCCGCGCTGGAGGCGTTCGCCCCATGACCACGCGCGACGCCATCGCCGCCCTCGGGCTCTCGGCGGCGTGCTCGGGCGGAGCGCCGCCGCCGGCCGACAGCGCGCAGGCCAGTGTATCCCGAATCGACTCGAGCGCCGTCGTGCTCAACACCGGCCAGGGCATCGGCGATCCCACTCGCGCCGTCATCCGTGATTCGACCGCCTGGAAAGCGTTCTGGGCCCAGGCGCACGCACAGATCGAGCCCTTGCCTCCGCTGCCCGCGGTGAACTTCGCCGATTCGATGCTGCTCGTCGCGGGCCTCGGCACCCGCTCCACCGGCGGCTACTCGGTCAGCATCGACAGTGTGGCCCGTGGCACAACGCTCCGGGTGTTCGTCACCGCGGTGACCCCCGGCCCCAATTGCATGACCACGATGGCCATCACCTGGCCGGTGCAGGTGGTCCGCGTGCCGCGGTTCGACGGATCGGTCGACTTCGCGGAGGCCGAGCGGGAAGAGACCTGCCGCTGAGGCGGCGCCTCGCCCGGCAGTGGAGCCGTGACCGTTTCAGATGGATCAGAAATCCGTCACAGGGGATCTACCCATGCGCTGTCTCGTGGTCACCACCCCGACAATCGAAGGCCGGCACGTCACCAACTACCTCGGGCTCGTCAGCGGCGAGGCGATCCTCGGCGCGAACATCTTCCGCGACCTCTTCGCGGGCATCCGTGACATCGTGGGTGGACGTTCCGCCGCCTATGAGCAGGAGCTCCGGAAGGCGAAGGCGATTGCGATCAAGGAAATGGAGGACCAGGCGGTGGAGCTGGGGGCCAACGCCGTGGTCGCGGTCGACCTGGACTACGAGACCATCCAGGTGGGCTCCGGCGGCGGGATGCTGATGGTGAGCGCGAGCGGAACCGCGGTAGTGGTGGAATAGGATGGGCACCCGGGCCGCGGCGCTGCTGTGGCTGGTCCTCCTGGGCTGCCGTGAGCATACCGGTCGGCTGAGCCCCGAGCGGGAGTCCCGCTTCGTGGCCGAGAGCGTGCTTCACCGCGCCGACGACGTGGTGTTCCGGTACACCGAGGGTGGCGGACGGCGGGGCGGGCGGTGGGAAGACCGGCTGGCGTCCATCGTGGTCACTCGCCAGACCGTGCTCATTCACAAGAATGAGAAGGTCGGGCTCGAGCTGACCCCGCGTACGCGGCGCGACGTCGAGGTGCGGCGGGACGGAAACCGCCTCCGCATCACCGCCGGAAGCGGACGCACGGCCGAGAGCTGGTCCTTCGTGCCGGCGGACGACGCGGAGCGGTGGGCCACGGACATCCGCGCCGTCATTCGCCACCGCCAATCGCCGTGAGCTGCGCATAGAGCCCGTCGAACAGCGCGCCACTCCGCGCCAACCGGTCGGTATCGTCGGCGGCCTGGACCGTGATTCCGCGCAGCACACTCTCGACGCCCGCAGTTTCCTTCCGGCGGTACCGCTCCTCCTTGAGATCGATGTCGTGGACGATCTCCCCGATCGCGGCGAGCGCGGGATCATCCAGCCCGAACCGGGCGAGCAACGTCTCGAAGGTGCAGTGATCGCCGTCGTGCGTGTACTCGCCGCCGAACATGTCGAATCGCAGCTCCCCCGGAGCAGCGCGATAGTTCCGGTCGGCGACGAACTTGAAGCGGGCCGCCGGATCGATGAATCGCCGGATGAGCCACGCACTCGCCATGCGGTCCACGTACACGCCGGACCGAGTCACCCACACCTCGCCTTTCGGCGCATCTCCCGCCCGTGGTTCCTGAGCAATCGCCCGCTCGGCGGCGGCGCGGCCCGGGGCCTCGAAGAAGTCGTTTTGCATCACTGCCTCCAGCCGGCGTTTGAGCCGATCGGGCGACATCCCGGCGCCGGCGTCTCGCTCGATCTGGGCGTACTCCGCCTCGCTCTCACGCCTGAACGCGGCCTCGAGCTCGCCGTCGTCGGTGCCCGCGAGCAGCTGTGCCGTACAGATCGTCCCATCGCCGCCCTCGGCCATGAGCTCGCGGAGGAGCCACTCGAAATCCTCGCG
>DASSUE010000335.1:0-10260 GCA_035707305.1 Gemmatimonadales bacterium | reverse complement strand
TGCATCCGCTGCGGTCGGGACGCTGGGGATCGAGGTGGCTCCGCTCGATCGAGTCACCGCCCAGCAGCTCGAGCTGCCGCAGGGGCTTCGAGGCGTGGTCGTCGCCGACGTGCGTGCTGGGGGTCCTGCCTTCGAGCAGATCGCAGGGCCGGACAACGGCGGACCGGACATCATCCTGGCGGTGGAAGGAAAACCGGTCGCGCGCCCGGCCGACTTCCGCGCGGCGCTCCGGGGAACCAAGCCGGGCGACATCGTGAGCTTGAGCGTTTTCAACTCGCAGTCGAAGACGCGGCGGGTGGAACGGATCAAGCTGCAGTAGGCGGCTATTCCTTGGCGAGCCTCCGGGCGAACACCCGCAGGTCGCGCTGCTGGTCCCGACGCAAGTCGAGCACCAGCGCGCGCACTTGTGGGTGTTTCAGTCTCGGCAGAAGCCGGTCGATCCGCGCCACGTCCTCCTGGTGGTGGCGGGTCACGAATTCGAGCAGCGCCCGCGGCTGTTGATCGGGCGGCAGGGCGGGGATGGCGGCGGCTGCCGTGCTAAACTCTGCGGGCACGACCGGGATATACCGCTCGTTGTAGACCTCGCGCAGGATCCGCTCCGCTTCCCGTCGCTCGTCGTCATCCCGCCCGTCGAATCGCCAGGTGTCCCGCCGCGCGGCTGACACTGTTGACGACAGCCGTACGCGCTCCGCCAGGTGCTCCAGTCCCTGGTAGTGGTCGAGCAAGTGCTCGAGAAAGCGCCGGTCGACATGCCCGGTGCGATCGGTCTGCCGCGTGCGATCCGCTCCCCACACCAGCGAGTCATGCGCGGCTCCGCCGAACCCGGTCTCGGCCCACGGGTCGGTGCCTCGACAGGCGATGACCAGCAGCAACAGCAGTGAACGGCGACGCATGCTCATGAGTGCAGCGGGCCCGGTCCCGCGCGCCGTGACGTGCCGCACGCGGATAGGCGATACATTTCTGGCTCTTCGACTTTCGACGCACGGCCATGCTCGCTGTGATCGCCCTTGGTGCCCTCGCCTTGGCACAGGATACTGCCGCCCGCCCGCTGCCCGACTCCGCGGCCTACATCCTTCCCGACATCCCCGTCCTCGGCGATCGCCAGCCGACGAGCCTGTTCGAGGCTCCGCTCGCCGCGACCGAGGTGGAGTCGACCGACTATTTCGGCCGCAACGGCACCGGTCTCGACGCGGCTTTGCGGCTGGTGCCGGGCGTCGTGGCCCAGTCGCGGGCGGGAAGCCACGACATCCGGATCGTCATCCGCGGGTTCGGTGCGAGAGGGGCGGGCGACCGTTCCAACTCGGGTACGGCCCGGGGAGTGCGGGTGCTGGTGGATGGATTTCCCGAGACCGAGCCGGACGGCCGCACCGCCTTCGACGGGATCGATCTCAGCGCTATCGAGCGGATCGAAGTAGTACGCTCCAACGTGTCATCCACCTGGGGCAACGCCGCAGGGGGTGTGGTGAGTGTCTCGACCGTGCCGGCCTCTGGACAACGAACCGCCGAGGGCGGAACGATGGTCGGCTCATTCGGCTTGCAGCGATACGTCGTGCGGGCGAGCGCGCCGGTGGGCCAGGGCACCGCCTATGCCACGCTGATCCGGAGCGTGTTCGACGGGTGGCGCGCGCATTCGGCGAGCGATCGAGTGCTGCTCAACGCCGGTGCCAGCACCTTCGCCGGCGCATACACCCAGCTCGCCGCTCACTTCCTCGGAACGATCAACGATTTCAGGATCCCGGGACCGTTGACCGCCGAGCAGGTCGCCTCCAACCCTGAGCAGGCCAACGCGACCTACCGTCAGCGCGACGAGCGTCGCCTGAACCGTGTCGGTCGGCTCGGCCTCACTGCGCGCCACGACCGCGGTGCGTGGGGCGTTACGGCCACTGCGTATGCTCAGCCCAAGGACCTGACCCGGTCCGAACGCGGCACGTACCGCGAGTTCAATCGCTGGCATTTCGGCGGCAGCGTGGTCGGGCGAGGGGGATTCCCGTATGGCGAATCCGTACGTGGCAGGATCACGATCGGATTGGACGAAGCCTATCAGAACGGGCCGGCGCGTTTCTGGTCGCTTTCGCCGGACGGCAGGAAGGGCGATGCGCTGCAGACCGACCAGCGCGAAGGAGCAAACAACGTCGGGATTTTCGTGCAGCACCAGCTGGAACTCGGCGAGCGGTGGTCGCTGATCATCGGCGCCCGCTACGACGTGATCCGGTACACATACGAGGACGAGATCAGTCCCCAGCTGGACGATGCCCGCTCGTTCGCGCAGGTCACGCCGAAGCTCGCGATCAACTACCGGCCGGGAGCCGCGCACAGCGTCTATGCCAGCATGGGCGGCGGCGTCGAGGCGCCGGCTGGAAATGAAACCGATCCCGCCAGCACGTTCGGGCAAGACACCATCACCGGCCTCAATCCGCTGCTCGACCCGATCACCTCGACCACGTGGGAGGTCGGCACCCGGCAAGCGATCGCGCGCGGCACCGGGGCAGTCCGCGGACTGAGCTACGATGCCGCCCTGTACTACAACCGAGTGAGAAACGAGATCGTGCCCTACCGCGGCGGACGGTTCTTCTTCACTGCCGGCCGGGTGCGGCGCATGGGCGCGGAGCTCGGCCTTCGAGCCGATCTCGCCGGCGGCTGGTCTGTCGCGTCGGCCCTCACCTGGTCCGACAACAAGTATCTCCAGTACGTCGTGGATTCGGTGCACTATGGTGTGCCCGGCGCGACGGCCGACTACGCGGGAAACCGGGTCGTGGGCGTGCCCGATGTCACGGCTGGGGCGCAGCTGGCGTGGGAGCCGGCGTTCGCTCCGATCCGGACCCAGCTCGCCCTCGACGCGAGCGCGAGCTACTGGGCGGATGACGCCAACCGCGTGCGGGTTCCCGGTTATGGGGTGTGGTCAGTCTCGTTCGGCTTGCGCCAGCCCGTGCGACTGGTGGGAGGTCTCGGTGTCCGTGGCGCCCTGACCGTCGCCAATCTATTCGACCGCGCGCATGTCGCCTCCGCCTTCCTTAACCCTGATGTAGTCGACGGCGTCCCGGTGGCCTTCGAGCCCGGACTTCCGCGGCACGTGCTGGTATCGGCGACGCTCCAGATGCTCGAGAACGGAGCCGCTAGGCGGCCTTGATCTCGGTCCAGATCTGATCCCAGAGCGCCGTCGCGCGGCCCAGGTCGGCCGCCCACTCGAGCCGCTCGAGCTCGAGGGGTGAGGGATAACGAACCGGATCGGTCAGCAGCGATAGCGCTGCGTCGTTGGGTGTTCCGTAGCCGGTTGCGGCGGAGATCGCGGCTCCCACGTCCGGTCGCAGGATGTAGTTCATGAACTCATGCGCTGCGCGCGGGTGCGGTGCGCGGCTCGTGAGCACCAGGTTGTCCAGCCACATCGAGCTTCCCTCCGCCGGGATGGTGAACTCGATCGCCGGTTGCTCGGCCCTCGCCTGCGTCGCGTCCCCGTTCCAGAGCTGTGCCGCCCAGACGTCCCCCGTCACCAGCTGTGCCTTCACCGGCGCCGAGATGTATGCCTTGAGGTTCGCCTTGGCCCAGATCGCGTCGGCGCGCGCTTCGGCCAGGAAGGCCGGATCGGTGGAGTTGATCGAACGCCGCCGATAGCGGAGCCAGGCGCCGATCGCATCGCGCATGTCGTCGAGCTGAGTGAGCTTGCCGCGCAAGCTCGAATCGTGAAAAAGTGCCCAACCGATCGGCGGCGACGGGAGCAGATCCCGCCGCCAGGCGATGCCGGTGATGGCCCACTGGTACGGTACCGTGAAGTCGTTGCCCGGGTCGAAGGGCAGCCCGCGAAACCGCGGCGACAGGTTGATGAGATTCGGCACATAGCGCCAACTCGGCCGCGCCACGAGTCCCAGCGCCACCAGCGGCGCGATGAAGTTGCCGCCGGCAACCACCAGGTCATACCCGCGGGCCCCGGCCTGAAGCTTGGCCAGCATCTCCTCGTTGCTTTCGAAGACGTCGTAGGTGACCCGGACCCCGAACTCGCGCTCGAAATTGGGGATCGTATCCGGCGCGACATAGTCGGACCAGTTGTAGATCGCGAGCTCGCGCTCGAGCGGCGGGAGGGTGCGATCGGGGTGGTCGTCGATGGGCCGTCGCCGGCCGGCGCACCCGCCGAGTGCCGCGAGGCCGAGCCACCGAAGCAGCTCGCGCCTGGACCAGTGCTGTGGGCGCTCGGTGGCGCTCATTCGCGGCCGTCCGGCGAGGCGTGCGTGAGGCGCTCCGCGGCGACAATGAGGATCGTGGTCGCCACGACGATGATCGCGCTGATCGCGTTCACCGTTGGTTCCACGTTTCGCCGCACCATCGAGTACACCAGCATCGGGAGGGTGGACGATCCCGGCCCGGCAACGAACGAGGTGATCACGAAGTCATCGATCGACAGGGTGAACGCCAGCAGCGCGGCCGCGAGCACCCCCGGCGCGAGCTGAGGCAACGTGACCCGGCGGAACGTCGCAATCTCGTCGGCGCCGAGGATCATCGCCGCCTCCTCCAGCGACCGGTCCATTCCCGAGAGCCGGGCCAGCACCACGATCACGACGAACGGCAGGCAGAACGTGGCGTGGGCCAGCACGATGGTCCCCAGCCCGAGTGGTATGCCGACCGAAGCGAAGAGCATGAGCAGCGAGACGCCCGCCACCACCTCGGGTGTTACCACCGGCGCGTACAGGAGCGCCTCGACCGCGCGCCTGCCTCGGATCCGGTGCCGAGCGAGGGCGAGTGCGAGCAGGGTACCGATCACCGTGGCGATCGCCGTCGCAGATACGCCGACCAGCAGGCTGCGTGCGGTGGCCCGGAGGAGGTCATCACGCTCGAAGAGATGCCGGTACCAATCCAGCGTGAAACCGCTCCATGCGGCGGAGAACCGCGAGGCATTGAACGAGAAGGCGATCAGAACGGCGACCGGCACGTGCAGGAACAGGTACACGGCCCCGACGAATGCGGCGACGCCCGGCCGGATGCGAGTGGTCATGCCAGCTCTTCGGCGCGGTCGCGGAGCCGGAGCCACGCGACGACCGCCGCGAGAACCAGTGTGAGCATCACCAGGGATGCCGCCGATCCGAAGGGCCAGTTCCGCGCCGTGGCGAACTGGTTCTGGATCAGGTTCCCGATCATGAGCTGCTTCGCGCCGCCGAGGAGGTCGGGAGTGAGGAACGACCCCAGCGCCGGCACGAACACCAGAAGTGAGCCCGCGGCGATCCCTGGAAGCGCGAGCGGCAGCACCACCCGCCGGAAGCGCGCAACCGGCCGGGCACCGAGGGCCTCGGCGGCTTCCAGAAGCGCGAGGTCGAGTTTCTCGAGTGATGCGTAGATCGGCAGGATCATGAACGGCAGGAAGCCGTACACCAGGCCGGCGAGCACCGCGCCCGGCGTGTACAGCAGGGTCAGCGGGCGCTCGATGATTCCGGCGGCCAACAGCCACTCGTTGATCAAACCGGTGTCGCGGAGCAGGAAGATCATGGCGAACGTCCGGACCAGGAAGCTGCTCCAGAGCGGCAGGACGACGAGGACGAGCAGCAGCGTCTTCCATCGGCCACTGCGGCTGATGGCGTACGCCACCGGGAAACCGAGCAGCAGACAAAGCGCCGTACAGGCCAGGGAGAGCACCACCGTGCGCCCCAGCGTGGTGAGATAGATGGGAACCAGGAAACGCTGATAGGCCTCGAGGGTCAGGCCGGGCTCGACGCCGCCGTACGGCCCCCGAGGCATGACGCTGAACGCCGCGATGAGAGCGAGCGGGGCGACGAAGAACACGACCAACCACCCGACGCCGGGTCCCGCCAGGCTCCAGCCCCGCCGGCTCACGGGTCGGCCTCCAGTGGATGGCAATCGGCGCTGCGCCATCCGACGATCAGGCCGTCTCCCGGACGCCACGATCCGGCGTTGCCGGCGGCGCAGTCGACGCTGGCGCGTATCGTTCCGCCTTCCTCCAGCGAAACGATGACCTGTACCGTGTCGCCGCGGTACAAGGCGTCCTGCACCACTCCCGGGCGGCAAACCAGTCCATCGCTCGGCGTCCCGGGCGGGAACAGTCTGACGCGCTCCGGACGGAGCGCCACCCGTCCCCCCTCGAGCAGGTTGGCGTCGCCGATGAACGTGGCCACGAAGGCGGTGCGGGGGCGCTCGTATATCGCCGCAGGCGGGCCGGTCTGGACCAGGCGGGCGTGGTCCATCACCGCGATGCGGTCGGACATCGTCAGCGCCTCTTCCTGATCGTGCGTCACGTAGATGAAGGTGGTGCCGAGCGTCCGGTTCAGCGCGCGAAGCTCCACCTGCATTTCCTTGCGAAGCTTGAGATCGAGCGCACCGAGCGGCTCGTCGAGCAGAAGGATGCGGGGCTCCAGCACCAATGCCCGGGCGAGCGCCACGCGCTGGCGCTGGCCGCCGCTCAGCTGCGCCGGCATGCGGCCGGCGAATCGGACGGGGTCGAGGCGTACCAGCTCGAGCGCGGCACGGACGCGGTCGGCGATCTCGGACCGCGGGCGCCGGCGTTCCTCCAGCCCGAAGGCGACATTGCGCTCGACCGACAGGTGGGGAAACAGCGCGTAATTCTGGAACACGAGCCCAACCGGGCGTTCGTAGGGGCGGAGATGATCGGCCGGCTCGCCAAACAGCAGGACCTGTCCTCCGCCCGGGTCCGGAGTTTCGAACCCGGCGACGAGACGGAGCAGCGTGGTCTTGCCGCAGCCGGACGGTCCGAGGATAGAGAAGAACTCGCCGTCGACGATCTCGAGCGATACACCGTCCACCGCTCGGACCCGGCCATAGCTCTTCGTGACCCGCTCCAGCCGCACCGCGATGGTCGTGGGGTGAGACACGGTGGGATAACCTACTAGTGTTCGGGGCATCCCAGCCACCGGGTTTCCATGCCCACCACGCGCGAACGCCTTCGGACCGTGATCGTCGACGAGTACGATGTGATCGCCACCATCGTGGCCGATCGGATCGCTACCCTGGTGCGCGAACGTCAGTCCCAGGGCAAGCGGCTCGTGCTCGGAATGGCCACCGGTTCCACTCCGATTGGTGTCTACCGGGAGCTGGTGCGCCTGCATCGGGAGCGCGGCCTAAGCTTCGCCAACGTCGTGACCTTCAATCTCGACGAATACTGGCCCATGCGTCCCGACGATCTGCAGTCGTATCACCGCTTCATGCGCGAGCACCTGTTCGACCACGTGGACATTCCGGCCCAGCAGATCCACATCCCCGACGGCACCGTGCTTCGAGAAGACGTCGAGCGGGCGGCCCGGGATTACGAAGCTCAGATTGCCCGGGCCGGCGGCATCGATTTCCAGCTGCTCGGCATCGGAAAGACCGGGCACGTGGGCTTCAACGAACCTGGCTCGGGCCGGGCGAGCCGGACTCGATTGGTCACGCTCGATCCCATCACCCGGCGCGAGGCTGCGTCCGATTTCTTCGGGGAGGACAACGTTCCATTCGAGGCCATGACGATGGGCGTGGCCACCATCCTGGAGGCCCGTGAAATCGCGATCCTGGCCACCGGGGAGCACAAGGCTCCCATCGTCCGGCGGGCGGTCGAGGGCGAGGTGGACGTCGAGGTCGCGGCGACCTTCTTACAGGAACACCCCAACACGACGTTCTACCTCGATCGCGCCGCGGCGGCCGAGCTGACTCGGGTGGCCACGCCGTGGCTGGTGGACGAGGTGGAATGGACCCCCGAGCTGGCGGTGCGCGCGGTGATCTGGCTGTCGGAACGCACCGGCAAGGCGATCCTCAAGTTGACCCATCGCGACTACGCCGAGGGACAGCTATCGTCGCTGGTGGCGAGGCACGGATCGGCGGGGGCGGTGAACGGGCTCGTCTTCAACGCGCTTGGCGCCAAGATCCGCGGCCGCTCCAAGCTGCCGCGCGGCGAGCGGATCATCTGCTTCTCGCCCCATCCCGACGACGACGTGATCTCGATGGGGGGCATCCTGCACAAGCTAGTGGAGAACGGCAACGAGATCACGGTCGCCTACATGACCAGCGGCAACATCGCGGTCTTCGACCATGACGTGCGGCGGTACGTGGATTTTCTGGACCGGCTGGCGCGCGAGCGAGGTGGCGTGAGCGGCACAACATCGGAGCTCGTGGAACGGATTCGAGCGTTCTTGGCCAAGAAGCGCCCCGGCGAGGTGGACAGCCCCGAGGTTCAGGACGTGAAGCGAATCATCCGCGAGGCGGAGGCGGTGAGCGGGATCGAGACGCTGGGGCTCGGGTCCCGGAACGCGCGCTTCCTGAATCTGCCGTTCTATCGCACCGGCACGGTGAAAAAGGAGGCGATCGGACCCGCGGACGTGGCGGTGGTTCGCAAGCTACTCCAGGAGATCCGCCCGTCCATCGTGTTCGTCGCCGGAGACCTGAGCGACCCGCACGGCACCCATCGGCAGTGCAAGGAGGCGATAGACGGGGCGCTCGAGCCGCCCCGCCCGGAGGTCTGGCTCTATCGTGGGGCGTGGCAGGAATGGACCGTGGCGGAGGCCACGTGGCTGGTTCCCCTGTCACAAGACGAGCTCCGGCTCAAGATCCAGGCGATCTTCAAGCACCAGTCGCAGAAGGACTCAGCACCGTTTCCGGGGGTGGACGAGCGCGAATTCTGGCAGCGAGTGGAAGCGCGAAACAAAGAAACCGCGGCCCTGCTGGATCGGCTTGGACTTGCGGAGTATTTGGCGATGGAGGCCTACGTCATAGCCTGAACCGTCAGGCGGCCGCCTGCCGTTCGATCTCCTCATCGCGCAGAATGCGAGCCGGCGTATCGATCATCATTGCCCGAGCCTGAGCCTCTCGGCCGGCTTCAACCAGCAGATTCCACGGTTCGCTCACCGACACCGGCCGGCTGGCGGCATGGTGGTCGGTCGCGATCAGGTCGGCCAGGCCGTGTTCGATGAGCCGCCAAGCAAGCGCGCGCGAGTCCGGACTGGAATGGAGATAGTGGCCGCCAAGGCTGCCCGCGTTGAGCTGCAGGAGAGCGCCCGCTTCGCGCCACGCTGCCGCCGTCGCGATCGGATCGAAACCCGGTGAGAACCGATATCGCTCCGGGTGCGCGATAACGATCCGATAATCCGCGTCGAGCACCGCGTCGATCACCTCTCGATGATCACCGGCCAGATCGAATCCGAACTCCACCAGCAGGTATCGAGACCCGCCGAGCCCGAGCCCGGGGCACTCCAGCGCCGTGCGGACGCTCGCGGCGGAAGGTGCCCAGATCTCCTGTCCTAACCCCAATTCGGGTAATGGGCCCGGTGCGCCGGCCGCGGCTCGAGCCAGGAGATCGAAGCCGGCGCGATGACGGTCGAGCTCGCGAACGACCCCCGCGCGCGACTCGAGAAAGGGAACCAGCAGGTGGGGAGTCGTTACGACCGAGCTCACCCGCTCGGCCTCCAGCCCGCCCAATGCAAGCAGGGCCTCGGCCACCGAGCTCGCCCCGTCGTCGACCGAGGGTACAAGATGACTGTGCAGATCTATTATCATGCAGATCAACACCTTTCTGGCAACTCACACGCGCGTCGGCGGCCCGAGCGAGCTGTGCTCGACGGGGGTACCGCTGGCTCGCATGTTGCAACGCAAACGGCGTTCCCACACGCCTCTTCGCGTCTCACGCTGTCTCGCAGGCACGGTAGCCGTATGCAGTCGTCCAAACATGCCGACCGGCGCCGCCGCTCCCGTCTCCGGTCCCACGCTCCCTGGGTGGTCGCGGCAGGCCTGATTGTCGTCTCTGCCGTCGGTTACGCGGTGCACGATGCCAGGCAGGCTCCCGACCCCCAGCCTCTGAGCTATTCGACGCTCCTCGCCGACCTCGACGGCAGGCGGGTCGCCGCGCTCGAGATCGAGCCCGGGCACGAGATCCGTGGGCGGTGGCGCTCCACCGGACAGGACAGCCTGTTCCGCGTGGTGTACACCTCGGCGGTGTTCGACGAGGTACTGCGGCGGGCCGAGGCGGTCGGGGTCTCCGTGGAATTCGCGGAGCGGGAGGGCCAGAGCCGCATCGAGATCATCAACCTGCTGGTCGTGCTGGCTGGGTTCGTCGTGCTGGGGTACCTGGTGAGCCGGGGGCTCAACGGGCAATCGGCGTCCGGTGCGCTCGGTGACGAGGCCGCCTCGACCACCACCTTCGCGAACGTGGCCGGCAACGAGGGGACGGTCGCCGAGCTCCGGGAAATCGTCGAGTTCCTGAAGTCGCCCGGGAAGTTCGACAAGGTTGGCGCGCGGGTCCCCAAGGGCGTCCTCATGTACGGTCCTCCCGGCACCGGCAAG
>DASSUE010000334.1:0-3697 GCA_035707305.1 Gemmatimonadales bacterium | reverse complement strand
AGATCCGCGCATGGATGGCTTTCTGCAGGCCGCATTCGATGAAGCCCGCCAGGGTCTCCGCGAAGGCGGGATCCCGATCGGTGCCGTGCTGGTGCACCAGGGCCGGATCATCGGCAGGGGACACAACCGGCGCGAGCAAGCAGGGAGCACTGTTCTGCACGCGGAGATGGATGCACTGGAGAACGCCGGGCGGCAACGGGCCACTGTCTATCGCGGCTGCATCATGTACACCACCCTCTCTCCCTGCGCCATGTGCAGCGGCGCGATGCTGCTCTACGGCATTCCGCGGGTAGTGATCGGTGAGAACCGCACCTTCCGTGGCGAGGAAGACCTGCTGCGCTCGCGAGGCGTCATGGTCGAGGTCATGGACGAGCCGGCGATCGCCCAGGTCATGGCCGAGTTCATCCGCTCGCATCCCGCCCTGTGGGACGAGGATATCGGCCGATAGTCGGGGGCCGATGGGTATCCCACCACTGGCGTGCCCGGGCAAGGGTCCACTCACCTGGGGTGGGCACGCCGGCGAGCATTTCCGCGAGGTGATCCGCGGTTTGTGGCCGCGCGCCCGGCTCCTTGGCCAGACAGAGCAGCACGATCGCCTCCAGCTCGCGTGGGATCGGCTGCGACGTGCGTGACGACGGCGGATCGGGCGGGGTGTGCACGTGCTTCATCATGGTCTCGATCGGGGTGCGCCCCGTGAACACGGCCGTGCCGGTGAGGAGCCAGTACGCGAGGCATCCCACGGAGTAGAGATCCGCCCGCCCATCCAGGTGCTCGTCGCCCACAGCCTGTTCGGGTGACATGTACGCCGGCGTGCCGCCCGCGCCCAGGTTTTCGGCACTCAGGCGATCGGCGTCCTCCGCCAAGGCGCCGCCGTGTTTCACCAGACCGAAGTCCAGCACCTTTACGAAGTCCACTTCGCGTCCGTGCCGGCAGGCGTAGACGTTCGCGGGCTTGATGTCGCGGTGAACCAACCCCGCCTCGTGAGCCTCGGCGAGAGACGCGCAAACCTGTCGGAGCAGACAGAGGGCCCGCTCCGGCGGCAGCGGCCCAAACCGTTCCACTAGCTCGTTCAGGTCGAACCCGTCGAGGAGTTCCATCACATAGTAGAACGTCCCGTCGTCCGCTCGCCCGAAATCGTAGAGCTCCACCGTGTGCGGTGATTGAAGCAACGCCGTCGCCTGGGCCTCCCGCTCGAAGCGTCGGAGCGCGTTCCGGCTGTCGTCGCGGGTCGCACCCAGCACCTCGGGACGGATGAGCTTGATGGCCGCCGGACGGGCGAGCATCCGGTGCTCCGCCCGCCAGACCTCGCCCATGCCGCCCGAGCCCAGCCGCTCGGCCAGGCGGTAGCTGCCCAGCTCGCGGGCCTTCCGCACTTCCGCACCCAGCCCGTACACGACGGACGAAACGCTGTACGCGATGACGAGCACCACCAGGTACGGAAAGACCAGACTGAAGAAAAACTGGGTCGCGGGAAGTGGCGGGTTCACCCCGGCAGCGATGAACGCTGCGTACGTGAGCGGCACCGACGTGAGCGAAAGAGCTGCCAGCCACAGAGTGACTCGAGGCGGGGTGGGCACCATGGCGCTGCAGAGGAGCACCCAGACCGCGACCCAGGAGAGTCCGAAGTCCCAGGTTCCGAGGTCGAGGTACCGGATCGGCTCCGCGATCGACTGGTACTGGATGGCGGCAATGCCGAAGCTGCCGAAAACCTCGAACGCCAGGCCTGCCCGCACCTTGACGCGGGGCGAGACTCGCGGGTGCCAGGCGATGGCGGCCAGCGCGAGGGCGCCACCGATCGAGAGCGCCGGCGCGATCCACCGCACCGGCTGATTGAAGAACTTGGCGCGGACGTCGGCGAACAGAAACGGCTGGAGCAGCGCCGCGAGAGAATAGCCGAGCGCGTACAGGAGCGCCGCGATGCGAAGCCGCCGGACCGCTTCGGCGAGCAGGTCCGGTGGCAAGCTCCACGAGCGGGTGAGCCGCTGGCTCACCGCCGGCCCTGCGGTTCGGATCAACGTCGGATGTGCCTGGGGATCGGTCATGCGCGCATTGAGCTTGAAGGCGCGAGGTCGCCGGCGCCAGAGCCGAGCCTTGCCCGGGTACTACCGGGGCGGGTAGGCTGTTCCTGCATCAGCCTACCTCCGACGGAGACTACTTCGTGGGTTCCTCCGGGCACGTCGGCATCACCGTGAACGGTACCCGGCACGAGCGGGAGGTCGAGCCGCGTCTCCTGCTCAGCGATTTTCTGCGCCACGAGCTCGGTCTCACTGGGACGCACGTGGGATGCGAGCACGGCGTCTGCGGCGCGTGCACCGTGCTGCTCGACGGCGACCCGGTCCGTTCCTGTCTGCTGTTCGCGGTGCAGGCCGACGGTGCCGCCGTGACGACGGTCGAGGGGCTCGCCCCCGCGCCGAGCGAACTCGATTGGCTCCAGACCGCGTTCCGCGAGTCGCACGGCCTCCAGTGCGGGTTCTGCACGCCGGGCATCCTGATGACGATGACCGCGTTTCTCCGCGAGAACCCCGACCCGGACGAATCGGCGATCCGCGACGCCCTGTCCGGCCATCTCTGCCGATGCACCGGCTACCGCCACATCGTCGACGCCGTCGCGAACGCGGCGAGTCGGCTCACAGGCGACCGCTCGACTTGAGCCCGGCCTTCGGCGCGCGCGCGCTCCGCAACGAGGACGCTCGGCTACTGACCGGACGGGCCCAGTTCGTGGACGATGTGCGGCTCGACGGTATGCTGCACGTCGCGTTTCGCCGCAGCGAATTCGCGCACGCCCGGCTCCTCGGCGTCGACGTCTCCGCCGCGTGGGATGCGGAGGGCGTCGTGGCCGTGTTCACCGCGGCCGACCTCGGCGACTACTGGCGGCCGGGTCCGCTGCTGGTGCCGCCGGTGCCCGTTGCGGGACTGGTGTTCAACGTCGCGACCCAGGTCCCCCTGGCGAGGGACAAGGTCCGCCATGTGGGTGAGCCGATCGCGATGATCGTCGCCACCAGCCGATACCTCGCCGAAGATGCCGCCGATCTCGTCGTGGTCGATGCCGAGCCGCTCGACGCGGTGGTTGATGTCGAGCGCGCACTCGAGCCGGGCGCGCCGATCATCCATGACTCGATCGGCTCGAACGTCGCCGCGCACGTGGTGCAGAGAAAGGGCGACTACGCAGCCGCTCGCGCGGAAGCAGCCCTCGTCGTCTCGCGGCGATTGCTGTACGACCGCGGCGCATCGGCATCCATCGAGACCCGCGGCGTGGTAGCGGCGTGGGACGCCAGCGCGGAGCAGCTCACGATCTGGGACACGACCCAGGCGCCGATCCCGATCCGGAACGGCCTCGCCGGGATGCTCGGACTCCTGGAGTCGCAGGTGCGTGTGATCGCGCCGTTTATCGGCGGCGGGTTCGGGCCGAAGATCATGATGTTCTATCCCGAGGAAGTGCTGCTGCCGTGGGCAGCGATGCGGCTGGGGCGCCCGATCAAGTGGATCGAGGACCGGCTGGAGAGCTTTACCGCCACGACGCAGGAGCGGGGGCAGGTCCATCAGGCGGAGCTCGCGGTACGCCGGGACGGCCGGATCCTCGGGGTCAAGGACCACTTCGTGCACGACACCGGCGCGTACGATCCCTACGGCCTCACCATTCCCATCAACACGCAATGCACGCTGCTCGGCCCGTACCGCGTGCCGGCGTACGAGAGCG
>DASSUE010000333.1:0-12978 GCA_035707305.1 Gemmatimonadales bacterium | reverse complement strand
ACCACGACGCCCTCACTGAAGCCGTCGAGGACCGCTTTGGCGAGCGGGGAGAAGACGGCTGGAAGCTTGTCGAGGGCGATGGTCTCGGTCATAGGAACTCGTACGGTTGCCGCACTAATCGGGTTTCAATCCGGGACGTTCGCACACAGACTGCCCGCGCTTCTCTTGGAGCGCCAACTAACTACCATATAAGGACGTGACCACCTCCACCCTAAGCAGGACGCGCGCGTCCGACCGGGGTGCACACCTCCCGCTCGGAATGACCGCTGCCGTCGCCGGCGCCATCGTCCTGATCCTCGGTCTGGCCCAGACCGCCGCCCGGGTGCGGGCCGGGCCGGAAGCGAACACCCTGCTGTGGCTGACCCTGGGCGGCACGGTCTTCTGGACCATCGGGCTGTTGGCGTTCAGCCAGGCTCCGCGCTCGCCCGCGGCCGTTCCCTTCCTGCTCCAATGCCTGGGTTGGGCCACCTGGTTCGGCCTGAGCGGCCTGCTGCCGGACAGCGGGCTCCCCGGGTGGCTGCTCTACGCCGCTTACGGAGTGGGCTCATGGCTGCATGCGCCCAGCCTGGTTCACTTCAGCCTCGGGCTCGGGTGGCCGGAGCGGGAGGAGCGCTGGCGGCCCTGGGTGCTCGCGTGGTACGCGGTGCATGCGGTGCTGTTCGTCGTCGCTCTCGCCGCTGTCCTCGGTGGGCAGGAGCGCCTGTTCGGCGTGGCGGACGGGGTTCTGCGCCGACAGGTGCTCAACCTGGCGGGATTCCTGGTCGCCATCGGATCCCTGGGCGCGGCATGGCGGCCGCTGCCACTCGGTGACCGCCGCCGCACCGTCGGCCTGGCGGCGCTCGCGATCCTGGTCGGGATGGGGCCTGGCTGGTTGGTCCGTCCGATCCCGCTGTTCGGGTTCACCCTGTCGCCGGGCCTGACGCTGGCGACCGTGCTGTTCATCGTCTTTCCGCTTGGCTGCGGTGCCGCCATCCTCAGCAGCCGTCACTTCAACGACCGTCGGCTGGCGCGCGAGTCGCGCGATCTCCAGGTGCGCCTTCTCCTCGAGCGCAACGTCGAGACCGCTGCGTCCGATCTCGTGCAGCACCTGTGTCAGACCTTCGAGGCCTCGGGTGCGATGATCCGGATCGCGAACGGGCCGGAGCCGCGCGTGCTCGCCACGGCCGGGAAGCATCCCCCGGATTGGCGAACGGCTCCGCTCGCGGATTCGGTCGAGCTGGGGGCGTCGGCGGTGGTCTATCCGCTCGGTGACCAGCGTGGCGCCATCGGCGACATCCGCTTGAGCGGCGGACCCGCGGGCACGATCGGGGCCCGTGAGCTGAGCTCGCTGGGCCGGCTGGCGAAGCCCCTCGCGGCAGTATTCCGCGCCAAGCTCGCCGACGAGGAGATGCGGATCACGACGCGGGAGCTCACCCGCGCCGCCGATGCGCTGGCGAAAGCGGGGCAGCGGCTCGACACGGCTGCCCGGGCATCAACCGACGGCATACGGGAAACGACGACCGGGGCGCGGCAGCAGGTGGGAGATCTCGCGGACGTTCAGGCCGCGAGCCGCACGGCGGGAGCGGTCGCCGCCGAGGTCAGGAACGAGGCGACTCGGAACGCGGAGATCGGCCGTGCGGTCGGCGAGCAGGGGGCGGCGCTGGTGCGCACGTCGGAATCGCTCGCCGGTGAGATCGAGCAGGCGATGCACACGCTCGGACTGGTTCGCAACGAGGTGGATGCGCTGATGGCGCGGGGCGACCAGATCCAGGAGATCAGCGCGGCGATCAACGGCCTCGCGTTCCAGACCAACCTGCTGGCACTGAACGCGGCCATCGAGGCGGCACGCGCGGGGGCCGAAGGTCAGGGGTTCGCGGTCGTGGCGGAAGAAGTGCGCCAGCTTGCCGAAGACTCGGGGCGCTCCTCGCGGGACATCGGCCGGCTGGTCACGGGAATCCGCGACGAAGTCGAGCGGGCCGTGCTCGCGCTCGCGCGGGTGCTGGACGACATGCGCAATGCCGCGGCCCGCGGGCGCACCGGCGGCACGCTGTTCGACACGGCCCAGCAGCACCTGGCCAACCTGACCGGCACCGCCACCGGCCTCCGTGATCGCGCCGACCGGCTGCAGGAGGCGGCAGCGAAGATCGAAGCAGCCGTGGAGCGAACCACCCAGGTGGCGCGGGGACAGCTGGCCCGGGCCGAAGGCGCCTCGGCGGCGGTGCACCAGCAGTTGGAGACGGCTCGTGAGCTCGCGGCGGAGGCCGAACGGCTCGCGACGGTGGCCACGAAGCTGGAACGGCTGCTGGTCGGATAGCCCGCGGTCAGCGCCTGCGGCGGGTGCGTGCCCGCGCCTCCCGGCTCGGCAGCCGCCGCAACTCCGATTGGAGCGCCGTCAAGGAGCTGGCGCGGACCGGCGGGTGCCGTCCCCGCAGGATCTCGAATCGGAGCGGGCGATCGACGGGAGGTAAGTCGCCCGGCCTGAGTCGCCGCGCCTGCCCCTCTTTGAGCCGAAGCCGGACGATCCCCTCGCCCGCTTCGACGTCGTAGTCGAAGGCGACGGTGTCTCCTTTCACCCGGGTACTGGACGGCAACGCCTCCAGCGACGTTCGGGTCTCGGCATCGACCAATCGGCCGGGATCGATCCCCACCCGCGTCTCGACGAAGGATTGCCAGCCCGTCACGGCTTGGAGCTGGTTCCGGATGAGTCGCCTCAGCTGCTCAGGGCTCGCCGCCACCAGCGTGCCGCCGGATCGGCGCCACAATTCGTCGAGCTCCGCCACCGCGCGGCGTATCCGCCCCTGATCGGGGTGCACGCTATCGCCGGAGAGGAGCGCCTCGGCCAGCGCGTCGAGGGCCGCCTCGCGGAGCGACGCCGGGATGTCGGCGTCGAGCTCCTCGATCACGGTCTCCAGCTCGAAGCCGAAGTAGGTCAGCACGCGCGAGACGGTGAGTCGCTGATGTTTGCGCGGTCCGCCCACGCTGATCGTCGCCGGCCCCCAGGTGGCGTGCTCCCGGATGAGGTCGTAGGACAGCGTGGTGCCTTCGATGGCCGCCCGTGGGGTACCGAACCGGTCGGCGAAGTACCGCAGAGTCCCGGCGACGGCTCCCCAGCTTCCCGCCACCGACGTCTTGGAGACCCGGGCCTCCTGACCATCGGCGGTGTGTTCGTCGATGACGAGTTCGAACGGCATGATGCGGGCAACCAGCTGAGCCCACCGCTGCCGGAGATCCCGTGATGCGTAGGGCAGGCGGGCCGGCAGCTCCTGCTCGATGGAGCGATAGACCGACGCCGTGCCAAGGGCGACGTCCTCGATCGCTTTGACCAGCACTCCGCGCCGCTCGGCCCACTCGGCCAGGCGTTCGTCGTCGAACAGATGGCGCGGCAAGCCGTAAACCTCGCCCAATGATCCGTGCTGGTTCACCGCCTCTGCGTACAGGTTGTACGCGGTGAGGTGATCGCTTCCGCTGACGATCACCCCGTGCAGATCCCGCTCTTCGCGGGTCATCCGATGCAGGGACTCGATGTTGGAGCACACGGCCACGATGGGAACCAGCTCCGGCTCCGCGTGCACCAGGAGCTCGCCCCACGCGCGATCCACCGGCATCGCTTCCACTTCTCTGCCGTACGACGTCAGGCGTCCTCCGTCCACCAACCCTCGCGCCGTGAGCAGGGCGAGCGCCTTGCGGTAGGCTGTCCGATCCAGAGGAACCGGGAGCTCCAGCTCGGCGGCATCCACGCTGAGCGCGGCACAGGTGATCGCGACCCGCTCCGCGTCGCCGGCGAGCTGGAACTCGGGCGGTCCAGGCCGGAGCTCCTCGAACACAAGCTCCCGGTCACTGAGAATGAACACTTCGCCCCCCGCCACCCGGCCGTGCACCCGCCCGGCCATCTGCAGGATCTCGTTGGCGCCGAGGTAGAGTCGGTGGAGCACGTTGCGTCCACGATCCACCACGTTGCCGTAGCGCGCATCGTAGATGACCACGGTGTCGAGTCCACGGAGGTTGAGCGCCGACTGGCCGGCAGCGGTCATGGCGAGTAGCCAGGGATGCTCCACCTCGCCCTCGAGAAACGGGCGGATCACGCGAATCGGCTCGCCACCGTGGTAGAACGCGGTCGTGAGGCGACGCCACTGCTCGCCCAACGTCGAGGCCAGCTGCTCCACCTCGGCTCGCGTCGGCACGAACACCGCCACACCCCGGCGCTCCTTGATCACGTGCCGGACAAACCGGTCGTCGAGGAACTCCCCCGGCTTCTGGGCGATCACCTTCACCTTCGCCTTGAGCACCGGATCGAAGGCCTGCGTGATCAAGACTTCGGCGCTATCGAGGTAGCGGGCGTAGAAAGTGGGGTCGACCGTGGCACTCAGCCAGATGCAGCGGCAGCCCGCCCGCTTGCCCAGCGCCAGGCACAGCTCCAACTCCGCGGAGGTCTGGTGAATCTCGTCGACGATGATGGTATCGTGCCCGGTGATCAGGTCGTCCTCGAACCACCGGCGGGCGATGCCGGTCGTGACGATGACGACGTTCCAGCCGGGGGTCTCCGGCGTCGCCTCGCGTTCGCGATTGACCACGCCGACCCGAAGCGGTTCGCCCAGAATCTCCTCGGAGATCGGCCGAATGCCGAGCGTCTTCCCCACGCCGGTTCCGGCCACGATGCCGAACGCTTTGCCTTGGCTCGCCCATTCACGAAGCTCGACTCCGTGTTCACGCTCGAGCAGGGTTTCGAGCCGGAGCGACAGCGCGAGCTCGATGGTCTCGCACGCGGCCCTGGTTGGCGCGATCACGATGATCCTGCCGCGGGGGTGTAACGCCCGCCGGAAAGCTTCGGGATCAGGCGGGAGGAGATGGTCGCGCGAGGGGTGCATGGCGCAAAATAGGCGAGAACGGGAATGAGAAGACGAGAACGGGCGAGAACGGAATGTCACCCGTTCTCGCCCGCCCTCACCTGCACCTATGACTCTCGTCTATTCTCGGCCGTTCTCGCCCACTCTCGCCTTCGTTTCAGTCGTCCCGCTCCCGCCACTCGTCCCGATCGTAGTGGCGACCCTCCCGCCAGTAGTCATCGTCATGAGCCGTGTAATACCGGCCGCGACGCTCGTACACGATCACTTCCCGGATGCCGCGGCGGTCGCGGTCCCAGCGATCGTAGAACCGGCCCCGACGCACGTGGTAATACACCACGACCGGACGATACCCATGCCGCTTCCACCAGCCCTGTCCGCGGTGCGCCCTCCCATGCTCCACCACGACGACCCGCGGAGCGTACCGCTCGACCACCACAACGCGCCGGTGGACTGGCGCTGGGTCGGCGACGACGACGTGCCCCACCACCGGCCCGCTCCTGACGACGACTCCGGCCTCCACCATCTGCGCGGCAGCCGGCGAATTCAGGGTGAGCGCCAGGGCAATGCCGCCGGTCACGATCGCGGTTTTCATGGTCTCCTCGCTTGAAGTGAGCGGAACCAACGTTGGTTCCGGGCGGGATGACGCGTGTCGGGCTGAACCCGTTAAGCCGCTGCGGTCGGCTGCGCTGCTGCAGCACTTTGCGCGCGTGCATCCAGCCATTCACACACAACGCGAAAGGCGGTCTCGCGGTCGAGGCCGAACGTGCCGGCCAGATACGGAATGGCGCCGTACATGTTGCTCCGGCCGCCCGCGCTGAGGCGGGTCAGGAATCGGAAGTAGCGATCGCGCGGGTCGGGACGGCGTGCGGGCATTGGGGCAGGGCTCCGAGACCATACGGACCCGAATATAAACCGAACAAAAGAGCCGCACAAGCACCGTTCGTGTTCTTGACAGGTCTCCGCGCCAACCCCATACTATGGCCCGCTTTTGTCGCGTGATCGTTTCCGCGAAGAGCTACCCGCCCAACCGCGGGACTGCGTGACGCCGGGGCCATCTCCCGATGACTCGCCGCTCCTCCAGCATCTCCTTCAACGCGACCGGGTGAACCATGATTCGCGACTTCCTCGCGCGTCTTTTCCAACCGCACACGGAGGCAGGTATGGCCGCAGACTTCTTCATTGGCGAGTCGCTCGTCGGTGAGGGCAACGAGGTCGCGCACGTCGACCTGAT
This sequence comes from Gemmatimonadales bacterium, assembly GCA_035707305.1. Classification (GTDB taxonomy): domain Bacteria; phylum Gemmatimonadota; class Gemmatimonadetes; order Gemmatimonadales; family GWC2-71-9; genus DASQPE01. The sequence continues at coordinate 6,924 of DASSUE010000333.1, read as the reverse complement.
CATCGGAAGCAAGTCGGGGCCCGCCGGGCAGGCCTTCGTCCAGGCGCTCTCCAACAACAAGGACGGCTTCTCCACCCTGCTGGCGGTGGTGACCCCGAATCTCCCGGCCAGGCCCGACACGCTGCTGTTCAACAAGGTCACCATCAAGGGCGCCAAGCAGGCCGTCCAGATGTTCGGGCCGGCGCAGGCCGCAGTCGCGCGCGCGGTTGTCGACAGCGTCGCCACCGGCGTGATCCCGAAGGACAAGGCGAACGACTACTGCATCCTCGTCGGCGTGTTCATCCATTGGCAGGCCGAGAGCGACAAGAAGATCTACGACTACAACTATCAAGCGGTGAAGGAGTCGATCCAGCGGGCGCTTTCCGGCAAGCCGACGGTGGACGAGGTGCTCGCCAAGTACAAGAGCGCGCGCCATCCGTTCGCGAGCAACGCCGAAAGCTGAGCGCTGACCGCGGACCTACGCGCGTCGTTCCGTCCGATGAGGGGCCGCCCTGCGTGGCCCCTCATCGTTTACCGACTGTCCAGACCCGTGAGAGACGGCCCCTGATGAAGAAGCTCTTGCTGCAGCTCGACAGCTCCCGGCTTCCCAGCGTCTTCGACCAGGTGGCCGCGTACGATGCGGGCGCCGACATCATCCTGAGTTATGGGGGCGTGACCGAAGGTGACGTTCGCGATCTCATCCACGGCTGCATCTTCACGCGCGGGCCGCGCGATCTGAAGAACACCGCCGTCTGGATCGGCGGCAACAACATGTCAGCCGGAGAGCAGCTGCTGGCGCTCGCGCGGGATACGGTCTTCCCCCCGCTCACAGTATCGATCATGCTGGACTCCAACGGGTCCAACACGACCGCTGTCGCGGCGGTGGCGAAGATCGAGGAAGCTCTGGGGGATCTGCGCGGCAAGAAGGCCGTGATCCTAGCCGGCACCGGCCCGGTGGGGCAGCGCGCGGCGGGGCTGTTCGCGCGGGCCGGCGCCCGCGTCACGATCACCTCGCGCAAGCCGGAGCAGGGCGAAAAGGCACGGCGGTCGATCCAGGAGCGATTCGGGGTCCAGGTCGATATCGTGGGCCTGGCGGACGCCTCGCATGCTCATGAGGTGCTCGACGGGGCCGAGATCCTGCTCAACTCCGGCCCCGCTGGGGTCCAGATGGTGCCCAAGGCCGCCTGGGCCGGCCGCAAGGGACTCCGGGTGGTCGTGGATCTGAACGCGGTTGCGCCGCTCGGTGTGGAAGGCGTGGAGTTGAGCGACGCCGGGATCGAACGGGAGGGCGCGAAGGTGTTCGGTGCCTTTGGGGTCGGCAGCTTCAAGAACAAGCTCCACAAGACCTGCGTGGCCCGGCTCTTCGAGCGGAACGACCTCGTGCTCGACGCCGAGACCATCGCGGATGTTGCCCGGGAGATGATCGCCGAAAGCCGGATGTAAGAGCGATGCCGCGGGTCGCCGGCGTGGACCCTGGCACGATCACGATCGACGTCTGCGTGCTCGACGACGGCGAGCTGGTCGCCGAGCGCTCATGGACCACGGAAGATGCGGTTGCGGCACCGGAGTCGGTGGCCGAATGGATCGCGACGTACCGCCCCGAGCTCCTGGCCGGGCCGTCGGGCTATGGGCTGCCGCTCGTGCGAGCCGATCGGGCAACCGACGACGAGTGGCGGCTCGCGTTTCTTGCCGCGCCGAGCGAAGAGGGCGGCATCGGCGGCCTGCGGGCGCTGACCCGGGCGCTTGCCTCAGCCTCGCTGCCGCTCGTGTTTCTGCCGGGCGTGGTCCATCTGGATACGGTGCCCCGCCATCGCAAGCTGAACCGCGTGGATCTGGGCACCGCCGACAAAGTGTGCTCGACCGCGCTCGCCGTTGCCGAAACAGCCGGCGCCAGCGAACCGGTACGTTCGGTGTCCCTCGTGCTGCTGGAGGTGGGCGGCGCGTTCACGGCAGCGATCGCCGTGGAGGATGGCCGGATCGTCGACGGCCTGGGCGGAACCGCGGGGCCGCCGGGCTGGCGCTCCGCCGGCGCGTGGGACGGCGAGGTCGCGTTTCTCGCCGGGCGGGTGACCAAGGCGATGCTGTTCGCGGGTGGACTGCAAACCGTGGCCGCGGCGGATCCGCGGCTCGAGCGGATGGCGATGGATGCGGTCGTTGAAGGCGCCGCCAAGGCGGTGCAATCACTCCGCGTCTCCGCACCGCGGGCCCGCCGCCTGGTGTTGAGCGGACGCTATGGCGGCGACCCGAGTCTGGTCTCGGCGCTTCGCGAGCGGCTTGGCGCCGCGGTGGACGTCGTACCGCTTCGGGGATTCGCCACGGTGAAGCATTCCGCACAAGGGGCGGCGATCCTGGCCGATGGGCTGGCCGGCGGCCGCTATCGCGAGCTGGTGGACATCATGCGCATTCGGCACGCGGGCGGCACCGTGCTCGACCACCTCTTTTCGATCCCTGTCTCGCTGGCGCGGCGACAGCTGGGGATGGACGCCGGTGCCTGATCCCACGGCCGACGTCGTGATCGCGGGCGCGTCGGCGCGGGCGCTCGCCGAATCGGCCGCGCTGGCCGGTTACGCCGTCGTCGCCGTTGACGGCTATGGCGACCTCGACCTCGGGATGCGGGTGCGGGCCATCTCGCTCCGCCGCGATCTCGGCCTGCCTTATTCCGCCACGCGTGCGGCACGCGCCGCCCGCGGGGTTCCCGCGGCCGCCGCGGCGTACACGTCGGGATTCGAGAATCACCCGGCGGCGATCGCCGCGCTCGCGCGGGGTCGGACTCTGTGGGGCAACCCACCGGCGACCGTCCGTCAGGTCCGGCGCCCTACCGCGCTGTCGCGGGCGCTTGGCCGCCACGGCTTCGCGTTGCCCGAGGTTCGGGTGCGACATGCTCCCCCCTCAGCCGCGGATGCGGCCCGGCGCGAATGGCTGATCAAGCCGGTTCAGTCGGGCGGCGGCCACGGCATCCGCCCCTGGCGCGCTGGAGCGGCTCCCCGACACGCATATCTCCAGGAGCGGATCCAGGGGGAGCCGGGGTCGATCGTCTTCGTCGCGGATGGGCGGCGCGCCGTCTCGCTCGGTCTCACACGCCAATTGGTGGGCGATGCCGCGTTCGGCGCGGCACCATTCCGATATTCGGGCAGTCTCTTGTGTGGCGGACCCCCGCTTTTTCCCCGCGAGGCCGAGCTGATGCTCGCGACCTCGAGGATCGCCGACGCGGTCACCGCAACCTTTCACCTCGTCGGGCTCAACGGCATCGATTTCATCGCGCGGGACGGCGTCCCGTGGCCGATCGAGGTGAACCCGCGATTCACCGCCTCCATGGAGCTCATCGAGCGGGCGCGCGGGATCTCGATGTTCGCCCTCCATGCTGCGGCCTGCCGCGGCGAGCTGCCGTCCGCCGACCTGTTCCGCCGCCGGCTCAGCGGCGTGTGGGGCAAAGCGATCGTCTACGCCCGGAGCGACGTCACGATGCGGGAGATCCGTCGCTGGTGGCGCGACGACGGCGTGCGGGACGTGCCGTGGCCGGGCGAGGAGATCGCCCGTGGCCGGCCGATTTGTACCCTGCTTGCGTCCGCACTGGAGGCCGATGCGTGCCACCGCGCGCTGATCGCGCACGCGGCCGAGGTGTATTCCGCGGCGACCATCGCCCGGCGGAGCGTCGCATGAGCGCCGGGAAGCGAATCGGGGCGGTGGTGTGCCTCGGCTGCGGCTGCACCTGCGATGACATCATGGTTGAGATCACCGGCGACCGGATCGGCGACGCGGAACGAGCGTGCGCCCTGGGACGCCGGTGGTTCGGCGACGGCCGTCTGCCGGCGCGGATCCTGGTGCGCGGAGCGGATGCGACGCTCGAGGTTGCGACGGCGCGCATCGCCGCTCTGCTCGAGGCCGGGCCGGCACTCGTGTACCTCGCGCCCGGCCTTTCCACCGAAGCCCAGCGCGCGGTGATCGGGCTGGCGGATGGACTCGGCGCTCGGCTCGACAGCGCGACAGCAGACGGCCCGGCGCCGTCCATCCTGGCGGCACAGCGGCGTGGCCGGGCTACGGCCACGCTGGCCGAGCTTCGCCGTCGGGCCGACTTGGTCGTGTTCTGGGGCGTCGATCCGGCCGAGCGATACCCCCGTTACCGCGAGCGATACATCCGGCCGGACGCGACCATCATCGCCGTGGACATCGGCTCGATGCTGGGCCCGGCCGACGCCGGCGAGCGAATCAGCGTGCCGCCGGGAAGCGAGGCAGCCGCGCTGGGGGTGATGCGGGCTGCCGTGTTGGGTCGGACGATCCCCGATCTGGACGCGGGACTTGCCCGGGCCGCCGAGCTCGCCGGACGGATGGCGCACGCTCATTACGTCGCGATCGTGCACGACGCCGAGCCACAGGCCGTGGCCGATCCGCAGCGTGCGGAAGGCCTGATCGGACTGGCTCAGGCGCTCAACATCCCGACCCGGTGCGCGTTGAGCAGCCTCCGGGGCGGTGGCAACCGGTCCGGCGCCGACGCCGCGATGACCTGGCAGACCGGCTTCCCGTTCGCGGTGGACTTCGGCCTCGGTGTGCCGCGGTACCGGCCCGAAGAGTCGCTCTCCGAGGTATGCAGCGCCGCGTCAGTGGTGCTCGTAGCTGGCGAGCTGGCCGGGGTTTCTGCCGCTCTGAGCGCCGCGTTTTCCGGGCGGGCGGTGTCGGTGATCGGCCCGCGCGCGAGCGACGCCGGCCCTCGGGTCGAGGTGGCCATCGACACCGGCATGCCGGGAATCAACGAGGGCGGCACAGCGTACCGGCTCGACGACGTGCCGCTGCCGCTGACGCCCATCTTGGCTCATCCGCGGGCCGTCGCGGCGGTGATCGATGCCGTGGCAGCCCGGCTGGCCGCGCGAACGGTCGCACGGTGACGGACCGGCTTCGCATCACCGGCGGCCAGGTTCACGATCCCGCGAACGGGATCGACGGCGAGGTGCGGGACATCTGCGTCGAGAACGGACGCGTCGTCGCCCGTCTTCCCGCCGGTGCCCCGACACTCGATGCGCGCGGGATGGTCGTGATGCCGGGCGGGGTGGATATCCACTCGCACTTCGCGAGCTCGAGCTGCAACCACGCCCGCCGACTTATCCCAGAAGAGCACGCCGCCGATCCGGCCGCACGTCCGGCACTGCTCGATGGGGAAGGTGTTCCCCGTTCCGGCAGCGGCGGCACGGTGCCGAGCACGTTCACGACCGGCTACCGCTATGCTGGGCTGGGCTACACCACCGTGTTCGACGCGGCCGTGGCGCCCGTAATGGCTCGCCACAGTCACGCGGAGATGGACGACACGCCGTGCGTCGATGCCGGGTTCTTCGCGCTGCTCGGAAACGATGAGTATCTCCTGCGGCAGATCGACGCCGGAGAGCGGGACCGGGCGCGCGACTATGTCGCCTGGCTGATCGGAGCCACCGGCGCGTACGCGGTCAAGATCGTGAATCCCGGCGGCGTCGAAGCCTGGAAAGCCGGCCAGCGGAACCTCAACGACATCGATCAACCGCTCCAGGGCCGCCGCGCGACCGCCCGCGCCGTTCTCGAGACTCTCGCCGACGCGGTCAACGGGCTCGCGCTTCCGCACGCCACCCACATCCACTGCAACAATCTCGGTCAGCCGGGGAACAGCACGACCACGCTGGCGACCATGCAGGCGCTCGCCGGACGCCGGGCGCATTTCACCCACCTCCAGTTCCACTGTTACGGGGGTTCCGACGGCACCGGTTGGGGGTCAGCCGCCACGCGCGTGATGGAGTACGTCAACGCGCATGCCGAGACAAGCACCGACGTCGGCCAGGTGATGTTCGGGCCCGCAGCCACCATCACGGCCGACGGGCCGGTGGAATTCCTTCTCTGGCAATCCAGCGGCCGGAAGTGGGTGAACATCGACATCGAGCTGGAGACCGGTTGCGGCATCGTCCCTTACTCGTACAAGGAAAAGGCCGCGGTTTCCGCCCTTCAGTGGGGAGTCGGACTCGAGCTGTTCCTGCTGTCCAACGACCCCTGGCGGGTCGTGTTGTCCACCGACCATCCCAACGGCGGCAGCTTTCTGTCCTACCCGAGGCTGATTCAGCTCCTGATGGACCGCTCGGCGCGGGATGACGCGCTGAAACGGGTGAATCAGAGGCTGCTCGCCGGGAGCGCTCTGCTCGACGGCCTCGCGCGGGAGTACACGCTCAACGAGATCGCCATCGTGACCCGCGCGGGACCGGCCCGCCTCCTCGGCCTGCCGCACAAGGGACATCTCGGCCCCGGCGCGGACGCCGACGTGACCATCTACGCGCGGAATTCGGACCTCGCGCAGATGTTCGCGAGCCCGCATTACGTGCTCAAAGCCGGCTGCGTTGTGGTCGACGATGGCCATCTGCGCCGGGCCCCGAAGGGCCGGCGGCTTCACGTCCGCCCCGGCTACGACGACGCCGTCATCGCCGACATCCGCCGGTACTTCGCCGAGTGCTCCACGATCCAGTTCGAGAATTATCCGGTGCGCGACATTCCTGGTGATCCTCGATGATTATCCGCGGCACGCTGATCGAGGACACGTTCGCCGAGGCATTCACCATGCGGGTGTCGCGGCTGATCATCACCGGCGCGTCGTCTCGGTGGGCGAACGCCGCGGCGCTCAAGCTCACCGGCTTCGCAACCTCGGTGATCGGCTGCAAGTGCGAGGCAGGGATCGAGCGCGTGCTGGAGCGGGAAGAGACGCCGGACGGGCGACCGGGCGTCAGCGTGCTGTTCATGACCATGGGCAAGGACGACCTGCCCAAACGGCTGATCGAGCGGGTCGGGCAAACGGTGTTGACTTGCCCAACCACGGCGTGCTTCGACGGCTTGCCCGACGCCCCCGACCGGCTGGGTGTGGGCTCGTCGCTCCGCTACTTCGGCGACGGGTTCCAGGCCAGCAAGGTGGTGGCCGGCGAGCGCTACTGGCGCATCCCGGTGATG
>DASSUE010000332.1:0-2696 GCA_035707305.1 Gemmatimonadales bacterium | reverse complement strand
TCGCGCGAGGCATTCGGGTCCGGCACCATGGCGGGCGGCAATTTACGGGCTTGTGAAATATTTCGCAAGCAACGTTCGTCCCTGTCCAACGGCGTTGCTTCGGGCTATTCTGCGACCCTATGACCATGACCCAGCCGCAGGCCGCAGCGCACGATGACGTCCGCCAGCTGGAGCGACTCGTCGCCGCCGTGTCGCGCCTCAAGGCTCAGGTGGCGCAGCGCATCGTGGGCCAGGAAGCGGTCGTGGACGGGATCCTCACCGCCATCCTCGCCGGTGGTCACGCGTTGCTGATCGGCGTGCCCGGCTTGGCCAAGACCTTGATGGTTCAGACCATCGCCGAAGCGCTCAACCTGTCGTTCAGCCGGATACAGTTCACGCCGGACCTGATGCCGAGCGACATCACGGGCACGGACATCATCGAGGAAGACCTCACCACCGGCAAGCGCTCGTTCAGGTTCGTCCACGGCCCGGTCTTCGCGCACGTGGTGCTCGCCGACGAGATCAATCGCACGCCGCCCAAGACCCAGGCCGCGCTGTTGCAGGCGATGCAGGAGCATCAGGTCACCGCGGCGGGCACGACCTATCAGCTGCCCGATCCGTTCTTCGTGCTCGCAACCCAGAACCCCATCGAGCAGGAGGGCACTTATCCGCTCCCCGAGGCACAGCTCGACCGCTTCATGCTGGAGCTGCGGGTGGGCTATCCCACCCGCTCGGAGGAGGAAGCCATCGTGGAGCAGACCACCGGCGCTGTCCACGCGCACATCGAGCCGGTGCTGGATGCTCCGAGCCTGCTCGCCATGCAGGCGCTGGTGCGCCGGATTCCGGTGTCCCGCGGTCTGATCCGCGCGGCGGTGTCGCTGGTCCGGCTCACTCGACCCGCCGATTCCGACGCGCCGCCCTACGTGAAGGAATTCGTGGAGTGGGGCGCCGGCCCCCGGGCCTCACAGTACCTCGTGCTGGGGGCGAAAGCCCGCGCGGCCATGGCGGGGCGCCCCATGGCCGATCTCGACGACGTGAAGAGTGTAGCCCCATCGGTGCTTCGGCATCGCGTCGTCACCAACTTCGCAGCCGAAGCTGCCGACCAGAGCAGCGACGATGTGGTGCGCCAACTTCTGCACGGTTCCTCCTGGACCACTGGCCTCTGACTTGCCCGTCCGACCCCAGGCGGGGCGGTCGCGCCGGGTTGTACGGTCGCTGAACCACCTCTCCAAGACTTCAATCCACAACAGCTTAGGTGACCGGAGGTGGTTGTCATGATGCAGCTTTGTTCGCGTCCTGGCGGGTGGACCTTGGCGCTTTGCACGATCGCGCTCGGTGGCTGCGGTGGAGACTCCACCGGCCCGGCCGGCAATCTGTCCGACCCCGCCGCGCTGAGCGCCGACCTGCAGTCGCTGGACACGCCGTTTGAGTCGTCCGTGATGCAGGGCTTCGGCGCAGTAGCGCTCTCAAGCGGCGGAACGCCGGCCACCCGGGCTGCCTCTTTCCTGGCCGCCCTGAGCCCGGCGGGAAAACTCCCGTCCGCCGACGGTGCCGTGCGCAGGCAGTCGAGTATGCCGCTCGCGCTTCGCACCGCGCTCAGCACCGGCCCCAACTTCCAGGTGATTCCGAGCGGTGTCTGGGGCAAGGTCTACGAGTGGGATGTGGCCACCGACCATTACGTCGAGTCGGTCGCGTCGGGCCCGGCCAACGGCGTGCGCTTCATTCTGTACGCGGTGAATCCGCTCACAGAGCAGCCGAACGAGCCGCTCGACCCGGTGGGCTACGCTGACTTCCTGGACGAGAGCAACGGTGCGACCGATCAGTTGCGCGTCCGAGTGGTCGGCGATGACGCCGTGACCTACGCCGATTACGTGGTGAGCGGAACCACCGGCGGGACCTCCCTCGACGCAGCGATAAGCGGCTTCGTCACCAACGGGACCCGGCGGCTCGACTTCACCGCCGATCTGGCGGCCACCAGCTCGCAGGTGCAGTTGCAGTATCAGCTTCAGCTCGACCAGCCGGCCGTCTCGGCACAGTTGCAGCTGCAGCTGCAGTTCAGCGGTGAGTCGGCGACCATGCAGCTGAACTTCAACTTCACGCATGGCGGCGAGACCCTGGAGCTGCAGGGTACGCTCACCCTGACGTCGAGCGCGAGCGGTTCCAGCGCCACGGCCAGCTTCACGGTGGACGTGAACGGGGGCCGGTTCGCCACCATCACCGGGTCGTCCTCGGGCAACGAGGTGAGCTACACCTTCACCGGCCCGGGCCGCGAGCTGACTGCAGCGGAGCGTGAGGCGCTCGGCCACCTGTTCGCAGCCCCGTCGGAGATGGGGGACTTCATCGAGCAGCTGTTCGGGCCGGTGGAGGCGTTCTTCGGAGATTACAGCGCGGCCATCTAGGTTCGGTGGGCCAGCGGTGTAAACGGGCGGCTTCGCGAGAAGCCGCCCGTTTCACATTGGTGAAACGTCGTTACGAACCTGCAACGTCCGTGACGTCGCAACCCAAAACCTTCCAAGCAACCATTGCGTAGGGATGGCGCATCAAACCCATGTGACTTCGTGCGGGTCGACAGCGGAGCAACCTTTGGAAGGAGACAACACACCATGCGGACGATCGGAGCGCTCGCGCTCGTTCTCGGCGTCGCAGTGGCCTGGACGAGCCCTGCGGCGGCGCAGGACGCCGAGCAGAACAAGGCCCTCTACACCGTCGTGGTGAAT
>DASSUE010000331.1:0-7225 GCA_035707305.1 Gemmatimonadales bacterium | reverse complement strand
TGGACCCCCGGAGCGCCGAACAGGTGGTGCGCCTGACCCGCAAGATGATCCGGACCAGCGGCCTCACCACGCTGATGGTGACTCACTCGATGAGCCAGGCGGTACACCTGGGCGACCGGGTGCTGGTCATGCATCGCGGGCGGGTGGTGCATGATCTGGGAGGCCGGCACCGGCACCGGCTCACCGAGGACGACCTGCTGCAGCTCTTCGATCAGCTCCGGTGGGCCGACCGGCTGGACGAGTCGGCGGCTGCGATGCTGAGCCGGACCTACGTCTAGCGAACTGACTCTTGCCGGGTCCGACGTGGGGCGTAGTTTGGTGACGCGCGGACAAGTCCATCACGAGGCTGGCGATGGCGACGAACGCGGATCTCGCTGCTCAGCTGGCACGTATCGCCCAACCTTGGGCCACCTACTACGCAGACCATGGGTGGCTCCAGACTACCCTGCTGTTCGCCCACCTCTCCGCCATCTTCCTGGGCGGTGGGTTCGCCATGGCGACCGACCGCGACACCTTCATCGCGGTCCGCGCCGCCCGGCTCTCCGGCCAGATCCGCCACCTGGGCCGCCTCCGGACCATCCACAAGCCCGTGATTCTCGGCCTGGTGCTTGCCCTCGGGAGCGGATTCCTCCTGTTCGCCGCCGACATCGAGCACTTCAGCAGCTCCACCGTGTTCTGGATCAAGATGGCGTTGCTCGCTGCCCTCCTCAGCAACGGGTATCTGCTCAAACGGACGGAGGAGACCCTGAACACCGGCAGACAGGATTCGCCGCAGCTCTGGGGCCGTCTGTGGAAGATCTCGGCCGCGAGCATGGCCCTCTGGCTGGCAGTAATTCTCATGGGAACCTTGCTGACCGCCCAATGAACGATTGCCCCTATTCCGGCCCCGGCCGGCGCGACTTTCTGTGCGGCATCGCGGCGATCGCCCTGCCGATCCGCTTCGGCTCCGGACTGGCTGGGTGGGGCAGCGAGGTCCGCTACCCGGTTCCAACCAGCGACGGAGCCACGATCGACAAAGAGCACGAGGTGATCGTGGTGCGCCACGAGAGCTCGGTGTACGCGTTCGGGCTGTCGTGCCCGCATCAGAAGACACCGCTCCGCTGGAACGCGGGCGCCGGCCGCTTCCAGTGCCCCAAGCACAAGAGCACGTTTCAGCCCGACGGCGCGTTCATCGAGGGGCGCGCCACGCGGAACATGGACCGCTACGCGATCCGTCGCGACGGGGACAACCTCGTGGTCGACCTGGCCAAGCTGTACCGCGAGGACCAGAACCGAGAGGAGTGGATCGGTGCGGTGGTGCGGCTCTGACCTCGCGCCCGTCGCCCTTGCGCTGGGGCTCGCCCTCGCGGCCGCACCGATGCCGTGCGCCGCGCAGGCCAGCGCCGACTCGACCGCCGGCGTGAGCGACCAGGTGTACACCGGTTGGAAATATTTTCAGGTATACTGTTCCCGCTGCCATGGAGATGACGCGCTCGGGACCATGGCGGCCCCCGATCTCACCTACTCGCTGACCGAAGAGGGGGGCGTGACGGCCGATTCGTTCAGGGTGATCGTTCGGGAGGGTTCGTCGTCGCCGTCCGCCGCGCCCGACCAGCAGATGCGGGGGTTCGGTGATCTCCTCGAGCCGGTACTGATCGACGCGCTCTATTCCTATGTCCGGGCCCGGAGCGACGGGTCACTCGGCCCGGGCCGGCCCCGCCGGGCGTCCGCTGCCCCTTGAGCCGGGAGCCTCAGCAAACCGCCGCGATCCCCGAATCCCTGACCCGCGCCCTGGGCGAGCGTTACGGCCTCGAGCGCGAGATCGGGCGCGGGGGCATGGCCACCATCTATCTCGCGCGCGACCTGGCCAACGACCGCCTCGTGGCGGTCAAGGTCATGCATCCCAATCTGGTCCAGACGATCGGCACCGACCGATTCTTGCGGGAAATCGATATCGTCCGCTCGTTGTCGCATCCCCGGGTGGTGCCGTTGTACGACTCGGGTCAGATAGGTGGGGTGCTCTACTACGCGATGCAGTACGTCGAGGGCGAGTCGCTGTTCGCGCGGCTCTCGCGGGAGCATCGGCTACCGCTCAGGGACGCGTTGCAGATCGCGCTCGATGTGGCCGAGGCGCTGGAGTACGCGCACACGCGAGGTGTGCTGCATCGAGACGTGAAGCCCGAGAACATCCTGCTCGACGGCGGGCGAGCCCTCGTGGCGGACTTCGGCCTGGCCCGGGCGATCGGCGCGGCGAACTATCGCCGGCTCACGGAGACCGGCGTCATCGTGGGCACGGTGTTCTACATGAGTCCGGAGCAGCTGCGCGAAGACCCCGACCTGGACCAGCGGACCGACATCTACAGCCTGGGCTGCCTGCTCTACGAGATGCTCACCGGGATTCCTCCTTACCCCGGGACGTCCATCAATCAGTTGATAACCCGGATCCTCAAGTCACCAGTCCCCTCCGCGCAGCGCGAGCGAAGCGACGTCCCCGAGGCGGTGGATCGCGCGATCGCGCAGGCACTGTCCAAGTCGCCCGCGGCTCGATTCGGAACCGCGAGCGCGTTCGCGGACGCGATTCGCAGCTCGCTCTAGCGGGCGACGCGTCGCTTGAGGCCGAGGGTGAGGAGCGCGCCCAGTGCCGTAAGGCCGGCGAGGAGCAACAGGTCGCCGGTGAAGGTCCCGCTCGCCTCCTTCATCCTGCGGTTGACCCGCGCCATCGTGACGGGCTCGAGTCCGGGCACGTCCGGGGGGGCCAGGGTAGCGGACGACATAGGCACCGAATGGAGTCTTCCAAGATGCGGACCGCCCGCCCGATCGCTGCGGGCGCGGGACTGTTCGTTCTGCTCGCGCTTCTCACATTCGCCCTTCCGATCAAGGAATGGCGGACCGGCGAGCTCGCGGCGCCCCCGCTTCCCGTGGTGGAGGGCGGTCCACCGATAACGCTCGCTCGCCGGGTCTGGGTCGATACCGACGCCGCATGCGGCGCGGGACGCACCACCGATCCCGACGACTGCTACGCCATTCTCCTGCTGGCGCGGTCGCCCGGTGTCGAGCTCGTCGGGATCTCCACCGTCGCCGGGAACGCGCCGCTCCCGGAGACCGATCGCATCACCCGTGAGCTGATGGCCCGGGTCGCGCTCGAGGCCGAGACGTCAGTCCCAGTCCACCGTGGTGGGCCGGCGGCCGCCGCGGCGCTCCGACGCGCGCTCGCCGTGGGTCCGCTCACGCTCGTGGCGCTCGGACCGTTCACCAACCTCGCGACGGCGCTCGGCGGGGAACCTGCCCTCCGTGCGAACGTCGCGAGACTGGTCGCGGTCATGGGCCGGCGGCCGGGGCATCTGTTCCATCCCGCCGAAGGCCAGGGCAAGGGCGGCATTCTCTTTGGCCACGGCCCCGTATTCAGCGACTTCAACTTCGAACAGGACCAGGCGGCAGCGATCCGCGTACTCGGCATGCAGCCGCCCACGACACTGGTGCCGTACGATGCCGCGCGGCAGCTGATGATTACCGAATCAGATGTGGCGCGTCTCAGAGAGGCGGGTGGCGCGGCCGCGTGGGTCGCGGAGCAGTCGACGGGCTGGGTGGACTATTGGGAAGGCGACATCGGACTGCCAGGCTTCTATCCGTTCGACCTGCTCGCGGGCGCGTACGTGCTGGCGCCGGAGCTTTTCGACTGCGCCCCCGCCGACGCGGCGATCGCGCGGGACCTCCGGCTGTGGGGACAGCTCTGGGGACCGTGGGCCGTGCTGGTGCACCGCAAGGGGGTCCGGCCCGTTAACGCGGCCGCGCGTGGGCCAGTCGTGTACTGCGAGCGGGTGAGCTCGGAGCTCCACCGCTGGCTGATGGCGCAATTGGCCCGCTCGAAATGACCATCGACCACAACAACGTGGGCGCATGCCAAACATGCGCCCACGGTTGGATGATTTCGCTCGGCCCGCAACGACCACGGTGCTAGAAGTGGAAGCGGCTCCCGATGTACAGCACGGTCCGGTTGTCGCCCCACACCATCGTCACGGTGCCTCGGAGTGACGGCCGCAGGATGTGCAACCAGACGCCGCCACCGTATCCCGTGTGCCAGCGGTCGAAGTCCTCGCCCTCCAGCCACACCCGGCCCACGTCGGCCAGGCCGTACACCCCGAAGTCCATCGGCAGCACCACCGCGATGCGGGCGAGCCTGAGCCGGAGCTCGGCCCCGCCCCACACCGCGGCGTCGCCACCGAAACGGTCGTGCCCGAACCCCCTGAGCGTTGACCGGCCGCCGAGGAATGCCGCCTCGAACCACGGATAGTCGCCCCACATCCGGCGGGCGCCCGCCCGGAGCGCGAGCACGGGCTTTAGCGGCAGCGGCGCCGACAGATAGGTGGATGCCTTGAGCTCGCCGCCGCCGAAGGCGCTCTCGACGTCCAGCAGGCCGGGATAGGCGGCGACGTCGAGGGACAGTTTGACCCCGCGAGTCGGATACGCCTTCTCGTTCCGACTGTCGTACTCCGCCACCGCGCGAAGGCCCAGCTGCGCGTAATCGCCGGTGCCCAGCAACGAACCCGCGTTCCTCACCAACGTCGGGAACGAATCGGTATCCGAGAATTTCACGATCGGACCGGCGGAGATCGACCAGTACTTGCGCCGAGCGCCGACCTCGAGGAAGCCCACGTATTCCCGGTGCGGCAGCCGGTTCAGCTCTCGGCTGACGCCCCGGGCCGTGTTGTTGCCGAGGCCGTAGAACCAGGGATGCTCGAGGTCCGACGCCATGGCCGAGAGGCGCCAGAACAACGGGCGCTCCGCCACCGTGCGGTCGATACTCGCGATCACTCCGAAAGCGTCGGCACCGACGGAATACCCGCCGGCCAGCGCCACCCGGGTCTTGTAGGGCACGTGCCGGAAACCGTGCTGTACCCAGTGGAACCCGGCCTCGAATCCGGTCTTGAAGTCGGGACCGCCGAAGGTCGCGCCGATGGTGGGACCGAACTTGCTTCCGTAATCGGTCACCGGCGGATCCAACCGCCCGCCCCGCCCCTTGATCCAGGAGCGGCGATCCAATGCCGCTTCCACCAGACTATCAGGGCCGTACTGCATCGGACCGTCGTAGACCCGGACATTCCTGGATTGAAGCGAGTCAGCGCGAAGATCGTCGCGCCCCCCGCCGCCTACGACGCGGACGGTGATGGGCGATCGTCCCTGGCCGGTTTCCGCAACTGCGTCGTCACCACCGTGCAAGTACACACGGACTTCTTTGGTCTCGTGCGGAAGGAACGTCCGCTGGAAATACGGTGTCGCGTCGCGGCCGCGCGGGGTCAGCACGATCTCCACCGCGCCACCATCGCGCTGCCGGATGGTCACCGCGTCAGCGGCATCGGTGGCGTGGACGTTGACGACTTTGGCGAGCTTGGTGTAATACGCCGCCGCGAGCATGGGCAGCTTGTCGCGCCGCTCCAGGAGGGCCTGGTTCATCGGATCCGCGCTCAGCCTGCGATACTCGGCCGGCATCTTCTGCAGAGCCGCGGCGATGGCCGCGTCGCTCAGCCGCGCGCGAAGTTCGTTCGCCACCGAATCCCAGGTTGCCGGCCCCAGCCCGGAAAGCAGCCGCAGATCCAACTGCTCGGAGTTGTCGGTGAGTCCGCTCAGCGAGTAGTCACCGTCGAAGGCCGCGAGCTTGGTCGCGCGCACCCGCGCAATCCGGAGCAACGCGCCGCCGTAGTCGGAGAACGCGCGGTCGCGGTCCAAGGGGATGGGATACCAGCGGTGGGGCGGCTTCTGGTCACGCGTGCCCCAGCGCCACTGGCCGGGGTGGCGGTCCCAGTCGTTGATCAGCATGTCGAACAGGCGCGCGTTGAGATACGCCCGCGCATCCACCTGATCGTCGGGGGTTTCGTTCAGCCGTTCGGCCAGTTCTTCGGTGTCCACCACATCCACGAAGCGCCCGAACCCGGGACGATCGCCAGGCCGCTCGTCGGGATAGATCTCGAGCGTTCCCAGGACGCCGGCGAACTCCTTGCGGAACTTCCCCAACCGAGCATCGTCGGGCAGTACCACGAGGATCGGGGCGGTATGCGGAATGCCGGCGGCGGTGGCGAGCGCCGCGGCCGTGACTGCGGCGGCGGGATGAAGCGCGCTGTTCTGGTCGTCCAGGACCGCGTTCACCGTCGGCGTCTGCAAGGAGTCGGGAACGTTGCGCGACGGCTCCTTGTCCACCGACCGGAACCTGAACTCGCGGCCATCAGCCGCGACCAGCTTGAGCCCCTTGGTCTGCCGGCTGCCGCTTTCCTCCGTTGCCCGGAGTCCGCCGCCGAATCGCGCGAGATCCAGCACCGGCACGTCGATCTGGGCACCCCAGAGCTTCCGGTAGCCGCTGCCTAACAGGAAGCGGCGGACCCGGCCTGCCCCGTAGTCGGGGCTCGCGACCACCGGAACCGGCCGGCGAAGACCGGCGGCTTCCCGAACCGGCGCTCCTGCCTGCGCCGACAGTGAGGCCGGCGCCGCAAGCACACAAACAGCACCCAACGCCATCCAGTGGACACGCACGGTGCGCCCCTTGTGAGCAGACGTGGCACTATGTGCGGTAAGGGGATGTTTGCGCGGTAGCGAGCCTCACGCTGGCGGTGTCGCCCACCCCGCACCAGGCCGGTGTGATCTGGTTCACGGGTCGAACTGGCCGAAGCCTGCGCTTTAGCACATCTTGCACCATCCTTCACAACTGAAGCGGCGTGGCTTTGCGTTGGTGCTTCCCGGGCTGGATCGCGATCGTATGGACTTGCCTGCCGGGCCACCCGGGGCTCGCGGGAGCGCAGACGGGGCCTGTACCCCCGGAGCCGCCGATCGCAGCCGACTTGCCGGCCATCGGCGCCTGGATCGGTCGGTGGCTGCCCGTCGTGGCCGCGGCAAGCTACTCTGCCATCGAAGACACCGGCCACTTCCTCGCCCGGGAATCGGACTCGGTCACGGCCGCCGGCTTGCAGGGCTGCACCCTGGTGCTGCAACAGAGCTTGACCACCACGATCAACGCGGAACGCTCGGAGCGCCGCCGAACCATCCGGGTGCCATTGTCGCGGGTAGATACCGGCGCGGTTCAGCCTAAGGTGCGCCGCCCACGGATGCTGCTCGGCGCGGAGACCGTCATGCTGACGGGGCAGTTGGTGGTGCCGCTCAGGAGCAGGTTTCGGGACAGCGTCATCACGATCGCCAGCGAAGACCGACCGGCGACCGATAGCCTGGTGGCCGAGCACCTGGTCCCGTTTCCATTCGCGAT